>JAAZAQ010000245.1 GCA_012514225.1 Clostridiales bacterium
ACGAAAACCTCCAAAGGCCTTTTTCATTTATTATACCAAATCTGCCAATAAATACTGCCCTTTTTGCATGTATGTTTGCGTCTCTTTCAGGCCGGATACGCGCATGCGGGTATGATAGGCGTGCGCGTCTTCCATCGGGCAGGCGCATCGGCAGGAAAGGAAGGGATGGAATGAGGCTGAGAAAGGCGCTCTATATCGCCCTGGGCTGCCTGGGGCTGGCCTTGGGCGCGCTGGGCGCGGCGCTGCCCCTGCTGCCCGCCTTTCCCTTCCTGCTGCTGGCTGCCTTTTCCTTCGCCCGCGGCAGCGAGCGGCTGCACCGCTGGTTCCTGGGCACCGGGCTGTACCGGAACAACCTGAAGAGCTTCCTGGACGGCCGCGGCATGACGCGCGGCGCCAAAATCCGTCTGATGACGGCTGTGACCGCGGCCCTGCTCGTCGGTTTTATCGTGATGGGCCGCGTCGCCTGGGGCAGAATCGCGCTGGGCGTCATCTGGGTCGGTCATCTGCTGCTCTTCCTCTTCGGCGTGCGCACCCTCCGAGAGCCCGAGGACCGAACCTGATCCCGGCAAGCGAATAAAATCTTCCGGAGCCGACGGGCGGCGCAGTCTCCGGTACGCCTGGCGCGTTGTATAATACGAGCCGCGGCGTGACGCGCCGCCGGCATTCCTCAAAATCGAAAGGCAAGCCAGATGAAGGGAACGCTCCCGCGCATCCTCACGATTGTCACGGCGCTGCTGCTCTTCCTCTCCCCCCTTTCCGCCCTGGGCACGGACGCCGGGCTGAAAAAGGGAGACAAGGGGGCGGAGGTCAAGGCGCTGCTCCTGCGGCTGTTCGACCTGGGCTATCTGCAAAGCGTCAAGGACGCCGGGGACGCTTACACAGCCCGGCTGTCCGGGTATGTCCGCGCCTTCCAGGGCAGGAACAGCCTGCCGGAAACGGGGGAGGCAGACGCCGCGACCCTGCAGGCGATGTATTCCGGCGACGCGGTCAAGGCGCCGCTGCCCGAGGACCGGCCGCTGTACAACATCGACCCGGACGAAGCGCCTTCCGTTTATCCGGAGGACCTTCCCTTGACGGACGAACTGGGCTTTCTGCCCGCGGGCAGCAAGCCGTATCTATTCAAGGACCGGGACGCAGGCTACTGGCGCTACCTGTCGGACCGGCTGAGCGTGGAAATCACGCGCTTTTACCAGTCGGAAGGCCAGATTGAGTGGTTCGAGGCCTATATCAGGACCCGCGAGGGCGGCGGGCCCTACAGCATCGAGTCCCGCAGGGACGGAAAAGCGACCGAGTCCCCGCTGAAGATGGTGGAGCGCGAAGGCGCGGTGTTCGCCGTCACGGACGATTACTACCAGTACCGCGTCCGGAATGACCAGCGCGTCGGCATCGTGGTCAGGGACGGCGAAATCCGCTCCGACCGTACCTATACGCAGCGCCGTTCGCGCATCCCCTCCCTGGAAGTGCTGGCCCTGTTCGCGGACGGGACGATGAAAACCTTCGCCTCCGACGCCCACACCGCGCAGGAATACCTGGACATGGGCGTGAGGGACGCCTGGGCCTTCGGCCCCGCGCTGGTCCAGGAGGGCGAGGTGCCGCGCTACTTTTACTCCAAGGATTACCGCAGCTACCGGGAGCCCCGCTGCGCCCTGGGCATCATTGCCCCCGGCGAATACTGCGCCCTGGTCATCACCGGGCGCAAAACCGGCAGCCGCGGCGCCACCTTCGGCTGGATGGCGGAAAAAATGCAGGCCATGGGCGCAGTCGAAGCCCTCAACCTGGACGGCGGCGGCACCGCCGCGATGGTGTTCGACGGCGAGCTGCTCAACCACTCGGAAAGCAACCAGACCACCCGCGCGGTGACGGGGCTGATTGGGTTTCGGTGAGGATTCAAGACCTGATCGTAATCAATTTCTGTGCCTATATGTAGGCGGAAAATGACAAATGAACCGCGCCCTGCAGTTTTTCTCAACAGCTTCGCATACTCATCTAAAGCATTGAAGCGATAGTTAACCTGCGGGGCGAGCCGGAGCGGCTACGGTACGAGAAGGCGCAGCGGGAGCACTCCGACCGGCTGCGGGACAGGAAGCAGTGGGAGCGATACCGGGCGCGGTTAGGCAATGAAAACACACCGGGCTTCAGCGGTTTCCGGGCGATGAAGCGTGCGGGGAGCGAATACTTTCAATTCATGCACCTGGACTACACCAGGCAAATCCAATTGCTGGCACACCCTGAGCTTGCGCTGCCCAACGCCGGTCACGCCACAGCTGCCGAAGACAAGTTTGTGCGATACCTTTTCAACCCCGCCAACAAGGATGGATGGGCGAAAGGCGTTGTTTTCACAAGCAGACTGGGGTATGATGCGAGCAACTGGCAACCGTTCCGCGAAATGCTGCTGCAAAACGCGACGAAGTACCCTGTGACTGTCCATCGTCAAGACGAGCATGGAACACACTATGAGCAGTTGACGGTTTTGTATGGGAACAAAGGGAAGCCTGCCAATGTGTTAGTATCATGGTCACATAAAGATGGCAAAACACATTTGACCAATGCTTATTTAAAGGAGGTGAAGACCGATGGAACGGATTAAAGAATTTGACGAAGTGCTGCTGGCCGATGGCCGTGAAGGAGCCGTCGTTGAGGTTATGGGCGACCAGGTGTGGTTCATGGTTGATGTCGGATCTTCACCGGCTGACTGGGAAACAATAGATGTAGATCGCGGTCAGATTGTGAAAGTAATCAGACACGCTGACTAGCCGAAGTCATAGCCCCAAAGCACCCGCGAAAGCCGGTGCTTTTTGATTGGAGGACGGCATGCGGATACCGAAGTCCGTGCGGATTGCCGGGCTGGACTACGCCGTGGAGCGGGTCAGCCAGACCGGCCTGGAGCTGCAGGCGAAGGGGCACATCAACTACCGGTAGCAGCTCGTCACGCTGTGCGACACCGGACAGGCGTACGCCAAGGTTACCTTCCTGCACGAGTGCCTGCACGGGATGCTGGAAGCCCTGGGCCTGACGGAGGCCAACCAGGACGAACGGCTCATCGACGGCCTGGCGCACCAGCTCTTCCAGTTTTAAACGACAACCCGCAGATGTTCCGTTATCTGCTTTATCTGGAGACAGGCTGCCATTGGTAGCACCATTGCATGAGCGAAAAAAGTGTCTGG
>JAAZAQ010000246.1 GCA_012514225.1 Clostridiales bacterium
ACGAAAACCTCCAAAGGCCTTTTTCATTTATTATACCAAATCTGCCAATAAATACTGCCCTTTTTGCATGTATGTTTGCGTCTCTTTCAGGCCGGATACGCGCATGCGGGTATGATAGGCGTGCGCGCCTTCCATCGGGCAGACGCATCGGCAGGAAAGGAAGGGATGGAATGAATCTGAGAAAGGCGCTCTATATCGCCCTGGGCTGCCTGGGGCTGGCCCTGGGCGCGCTGGGCGCGGCGCTGCCCCTGCTGCCCGCTTTTCCCTTCCTGCTGCTGGCCGCCTTTTCCTTCGCCCGCGGCAGCGAGCGGCTGCACCGCTGGTTCCTGGGCACCGGGCTGTACCGGAACAACCTGAAGAGCTTCCTGGACGGCCGCGGCATGACGCGCGGCGCCAAAATCCGCCTGATGACGGCCGTGACCGCCGCCCTTCTCGTCGGTTTTATCGTGATGGGCCGCGTCGCCTGGGGCAGAATCGCGCTGGGCGTCATCTGGGTCGGTCATCTGCTGCTCTTCCTCTTCGGTGTGCGAACCCTCCGGGAGCCCGAGGACCGAACCTGATTCCGGCAAGCGAATAAAATCTACCGGAGCCGGCGGGCGGCGCAGTCTCCGGTACGCCCGGCGCGTTGTATAATACGAGCCGCGGTGTGACGCGCCGCCGGCATTCTTCAAAATCGAAAGGCAAGCCAGATGAAGGGAACGCAACCGCGCATCCTCGCGATCGTCACGGCGCTGCTGCTCTTCCTCTCCCCCCTTTCCGCCCTGGGCACGGACGCCGGGCTGAAAAAGGGAGACAAGGGAGAGGAGGTCAGGGCGCTGCTCCTGCGGCTGTTCGACCTGGGCTATCTGCAAAGCGTCAAGGACGCCGGGGACGCCTACACCGCAAAGCTGGCCGGGTACGTCCGCGCCTTCCAGGGCAGGAACAGCCTGCCGGAAACGGGCGAGGCCGACGCCTCGACCCTGCAGGCGATATATTCCGGCGACGCGGTCAAGGCGCCGCTGCCCGAGGACCGGCCGCTGTACAACATCGACCCGGACGAAACGCCCACCGTCTACCCGGGAGACCTTCCCCTGACGGACGAGCAGGGCTTTCTGCCCGCAGGCACCCCGCCGTACCAATACAAGGACCGGGACGCCGGTTACTGGCGCTACCTGTCGGACCGGCTGAGCGTGGAAATCACGCGCTTTTACCAGGCGGAAGGCCAGATTGAGTGGTTCGAGGCCTATATTAGGACCCGCGAGGGCGGCGGGCCCTACAGCATCGAGTCCCGCAGGGACGGAAAGGCGACCGAGTCCCCGCTGAAGATGGTGGAGCGCGAAGGCGCGGTGTTCGCCGTCACGGACGATTACTACCAGTACCGCGTCCGGAATGACCAGCGCGTCGGCATCGTGGTCAGGGATGGCGAAATCCGCTCCGACCGCACCTATACGCAGCGCCGCTCGCGCATCCCCTCCCTGGAAGTGCTGGCCCTGTTCGCGGACGGGACGATGAAAACTTTCGCCTCCGACGCCCACACCGCGCAAGAATACCTGGACATGGGCGTGAGGGACGCCTGGGCCTTTGGCCCCGCACTGGTCCAGGAAGGCGAGGTGCCGCGCTACTTTTACTCCAAGGATTACCGCAGCTACCGGGAGCCCCGCTGCGCCCTGGGCATGATTGCCCCCGGCGAATACTGCGCCCTGGTCATCACCGGGCG
>JAAZAQ010000247.1 GCA_012514225.1 Clostridiales bacterium
ATGCAGACCATCGACACCGAGTGGAAGATGGACGTGTCCAAGTCCCTGGCCGAGGCGCACCTGACCGCCGTGGGCAGCGACGCCAAGGGCACCGTGTTCGTGCTGGGGCCGGCCGATGACGACTGCACCCGCGCGCTGTCCGACGCCTTCCACGCGGACGCGGACGTGACGAAGGTCTATATCGCCGGCGCGGACGGCGTCGCCGCCTCCGTGCAGTACCTCATCGACGGCAAGCAGTCCATGACCGTGTACAAGGACCCCCAGGCGCTGGTGGACGCCACCTTTGACATCATCGGGGCGCTCAAGGAAGGCCGCGTGCCGGAGACCAACGCCTCCTTCAACAACAACGCCGCCGACGTCCCCACCATCCAGTGCGACGTGGTGACCGTCACCCGGGACAACCTGGTCCAGGTGTTCTTCGAGGGCGGCGTCTACAACGGCGACGATTACGTGAACTGGAAGTAAGCCCCGCCGGAGGGCAAGCCTGCCGGGAAGTTCGAACAGGGCTTCCCGGCAGTTTTGGGAACGAACGCACATCAGGGGGGCGCCGATGGCCGAATACCTGCTGGAGATGCGGGACATCACCAAGACCTTCCCGGGCGTCAAGGCGCTCGACCGCGTCAATTACAAGGTCAAGCCCGGGGAAATCCACTGCCTGGTCGGCGAGAACGGCGCGGGCAAGTCCACGCTGGTCAAAATCCTGACCGGCGTCTACCATTATGGCAGCTTCGAGGGCGAGCTCGTCCTGGGCGGCAAGCCCCGGCGCTTCATGAGCCTGCGCGACAGCGAGCAGGCCAGCATCGCCTTCATCAGCCAGGAACTGGCCCTGGTGCCCGACTTCACCCTCTATGAGAACATCTTTTTCGGCCATGAAATCATGCGGGGGAAATGGGTGGACTGGCCGGAGACCATCCGGCAGGCCGGCGCGCTGCTCAACAAGGTCGGCCTGGACGTCAACCCGACGGTCAAGGCCTCCGAGCTGTCCGTGGGGCAGCAGCAGCTGGTCGAAATCGCGACGGCGATGTCCAAGCACGCCAAAATCCTCATCCTGGACGAGCCGACCTCCTCGCTCAACGAGAGCGACAGCGCGCACCTGCTTGGCCTGCTGCGGGAGCTGCGGGACAAGGAGGGGGTCACCGTCATCCTGATTTCCCACCGCCTGCACGAGGTTCTTTCCATCGCCGACAAGGTGACCGTCCTGCGGGACGGCGCCACCGTCGCCACGCTGGACGCGCAGAAAGGGGAAATCACCGAGCGGGAAATCATCCGCCTGATGGTGGGGCGCGTGTTCGAGAACGTCTACCCGCCCCGCGTAGGGGCGCCCGGGACGGAGACGGTGCTGGAAGTCCGGAACCTTTCCGCCGTGAGCCCGACGACCCAGCGGGAGGTGCTCCGAAACGTCTCCCTGAGCGTGCGCAAGGGCGAAATCGTCGGGCTGGCCGGCCTGATGGGCGCCGGCAGGACGGAGCTGGCCCTGGCGCTGTTCGGCAACACCCCGCGCTACAAGGTGACCGGCGGGGACGTCCTTCTGCAGGGCGAAAAGATGAAGCTCGACCGGCCCTCCGAAGCCATCCAGAAGGGGCTGGCCTACCTGTCGGAGGACCGCAAGGGCAAGGGGCTCATCCTCATCCAGGACATCCGCTTCAACATCACCCTCGCCAGCCTGAAAAAGCTGCTGCGCGGCCTGGTCATCGACCAGAACGAGGAAATCTCCGCCGCCAACGGGTACCGCAAATCCCTGGACATCCGGGCCTCGTCCCTCTCGCAGCTGGTGCTCAACCTCTCCGGCGGGAACCAACAGAAGGTCTCCCTGGCCAAGTGGCTGTTCTCCCAGCCCAGCGTGCTTATCCTGGACGAACCGACCCGCGGCATCGACGTGGGCGCCCGGCACGAAATCTATACGATTATGAACGACCTGGTCGACAACGGCATGTCCATCCTGATGATTTCCTCCGACCTGCTGGAAATCCTCGGGATGAGCGACCGCATCTACGTGATGTCGGCCGGCCGGATCAGCGGGGAACTGCCGGCGCAGGGGGCGACCCAGGAGAGAATCATGGAAATGGCGACCGAAGCCTGACCCGGGCACAAACGACGGCACCGCACAGCCAGTGGAGGTACTTGCATGAACCGCGCCTACGGACCCGAAACCGGAAGCCTGCCCCAGGAAATCTGGCACCTGCTGAAAAACAACGTCAGGAACTATGCCATGTACCTCGCCCTGGCGGCGCTGTTCCTGGTGTTTTCCATCACCACCCAGGGCGCCTTCCTGTCGGCGCGCAACATCACCAACCTGGTCAACCAGACCGGCTACGTCGCGGTGATGGCGGTGGGTATGACGCTGGTGCTCATCATCGGCCAGATCGACCTGTCCGTGGGCTTCGCGGCCGGCTTCCTGGGCGCCGTCGCCGCCCGGTTCCTGACCCGGGACATGGGCACCTTCGCCGTCATCCTGGTCACCCTGGCCATCGGCACCCTGATGGGCCTGCTCATCGGGCTCATCATCGGCAAACTCCGGGTGCCCGCCTTCGTGACCACGCTGGCCGGCCAGTTCATCTTCCGGGGGATGCTGTCCCTGATGACGGAGTCCGGCGGGACCATCCTGGTTAAAAACGAAACCTTCAACCAGATTTCAAACGGGTTCCTGCCCCCGGTCTTCCAAGTGGGCGGGCTGCACGGCCTGTCGCTGCTCATCGGGGCGGTGTTCATCGTGCTGATTGTGTACTTCCAGTTCAAGCAGCGGCGCAACCTGCTCAAATACGGCTTCCCGACGCATTCCTTCCCGGTGTTCCTGGGCCAGGTCGCCATCCTCTGCGCCGCGGTCGGCCTGCTGGTCTTCGTGCTGGCGGAGTACCGCGGCATCTCCTGGACCATCATGGTGGTGCTGCTCATCGCGCTGATTTACAACTTCATGATGAAAAACACCCGCCTGGGCCGCCACATTTACGGAACCGGCGGCAACCGGGAGGC
>JAAZAQ010000248.1 GCA_012514225.1 Clostridiales bacterium
CTGGCGCGCAGCCTGCTGGCCGGGCTGGGCTACCTGGACAGCGGGGAGGGCGGCTTCGACGGCCAGATGCAGGACGCCGTAAAGGCTTTCCAAAAGGAGAACCGCCTGTCGGCCGACGGCGTCATCGGCCGTGACACCTGGGCGGCGCTGACAGACCCGGGCGCGCGCGCCAAAGCGGTTCTGCCGCCGGCCACCGGCGCCCCCCCGCCCCCGGACAAGGTCCGCATCGTCATGACCTTCGGCGGGGACAGCGTGCTGGGCAGCGAGGAAGGCCGGCAAAAAAAGCCGGAGTCCTTCCACAGCGCGGTGGAGGAAAAGGGCATGGGCTGGCCGTACTCCGGCCTGGCCGCAATCCTCCAGGGAGACGACCTGACCCAGGTGAACCTGGAGAACGTGCTGAAGGACAGCGCGAAAGCCCTGGAAAAGCGGATGCACAATTTCCGGGGTCCAACGGCTTTCGCGGACATCCTGCGCCAGGGTTCCGTCGAGCTGGTCAACCTGGCCAACAACCACTTCGTCGACTACGGTCAGGACGGCCGCACCAGCACGCGCCGGGCGCTGACCCGGGCGGGCGTTTCCTATTCAGGCTATGGCAGCCTGCATGTCTTCGAGAAGGACGGCGTCAGGATCGGCTTCGCGGGAATCCGGGAAACGATCTACCACCAGCGCCGGCAGCGGATAGCGGAGGAAATCGCGGCGCTGCGCGCGGAAGGCTGCCGGTATGTCGTCTATACCCTGCACTTCGGGAACGAGTACGAGCCGCGCCACAACGAGCTGCAGACCCAAATGGCGCGGGAAGCCGTCGACGCGGGCGCCGACCTGGTCATCGGCCACCACCCGCACGTGGTGCAGGGCATCGAGGAATACGGGAAGGGGCTGATTGCCTATTCCCTGGGCAACCTGGTGTTCGGCGGCAACCTGGAGCTGAGCACCTTCGACGGCCTGCTGCTGCAGGTGACGCTGGACTTCGACCGCGGGGAGCTGCTGCAAACCCAGGCCAGGCTGATTCCCGTCCTGACCAGCGGCGCCGCGCCCGCCAACGATTTCCGGCCCGTCGTCGCGCAGGGGAGCGACAAGGAGCGCATCCTGGAGGCCGTCCGCTCCGACAGCGCCAAGCCCTACCCGGAGGAATTCGTCCTGGGGCAGGTTCCCTGAGCGACAGGCAAAACGGCTGGACAAGCCCAGACAAAACAAGGCCCCGGCGTTCTGCCGGGGCTTTGCGGCTACATGTTTGAAAATGCAAATACTAAACGAATGAGTGAACGCACGGGGGGATGCGGGTTTTAATGGCTCCGCCAAGCGGGAAGAACGGGGCGCAGCCGGCGTCCGCGCCGAGCGAAAGAGGCATCGCGGAGACGCAACAAGGCCATCCCATCGGAGCGTTCATGATTGAGTTAGTATCAAGCCTCCCGCCCCATGGAGCAGGTGACGGGCAGGCCCTTCCGGGCCATGTACCCCTCCCCCCACTCGTACATCGCGGTCAGGATGGGCTGCAGGCTCATGCCGAAGTCGGTCAGCGAGTAGTCCACCCGCGGGGGCACCACGGGATAGACGCGGCGGTGCACCAAGCCGTCCGACTCCAGCTCGCGCAGCTGCTGGGTGAGCATCTTGGGCGTCGCCTGGCTGATGATGCGCTGCAGCGCGCCGTAGCGCAAGGGCCCCGAAAGCAGGTGCCAGAGCACCAGCGCCTTGTATTTCCCGCCGATGAGCCGCA
>JAAZAQ010000249.1 GCA_012514225.1 Clostridiales bacterium
CAGCCTGCCGTCCCGCGCGACGGCCGCGGCGTTGTACAGCCGGCCGTCATGAAGCAGGGGCAGCCCGAATACGCACAGCATCCCGCCCGTTTCCCGGACGAGCCGGAGCGCGGCCTGCCGGCAGGCGTCCTGCAGCGCCCCGTGGCGCATCAGGTCCCCGCAGTCGCCCGTCAGGCACAGTTCGGGCAGCGCCAGCAGCAGGGCGCCCGCCGCTTTCGCCTCCCGCACGCGCTCCAGGGCGGCGTCCAGGTTGCGGCTGACGTCCCCCGGCGAGCCATGGGCCGGGGCCGCCGCGCAGACCCACCGTTTTTCCGCCATCCCCGCTCCTTTTCCGCCCGCGAGCGGCCTATTGATTCCGTCCCCATGATAGGCCAAGCCCCCGCCCTTGGCAAGAAGCCGGCTTGGCTTCCCGCGCCGGCTTGGGCTATACTGTCCCCGGTAATGGAGGAGGGCGTGGCATGCGGCTGGGCATCATGGGCGGCACCTTCGACCCGGTTCACCGGGGGCACCTGGCCGTCGCGCGCGCGGCGCTGCAGGAGGCGGACCTCGACGAGGTCCGCTTCCTGCCCGACGGCGACCCGCCCCACAAGACGCCGGGCGCCCCGGGGGAGGACCGGCTCCGGATGGTCCGCCTGGCCGTGCGGGGGAAGCCCGGGCTCACGGTCTCCGATATGGAGTTGCGCCGGCAGGGCCGCACCTACACGGTGGACACCCTGCTGCAGCTGAAGCGCGAGGAGCCGGGGCGCGAGCTGTTCTACGTGGTCGGCTCGGACACCCTCTTCCTCTTCCCCACCTGGCGCACGGCGGAGCGCGTGGCCGGCCTGTGCCGGATGCTGGTCGCCCTGCGGCCGGGGGATGGGCGGGCGGAAGTCGAGGCCCAGCGGCGGGCGATGCGTGAGCGCTACGGCCTGGTCAGCGAGCTGCTCCTTGAGACCGGCCCGGACATCTCCTCCAGCCAGGTGCGGGAGGCGGTGAGACGGGGGGAGGACCTGGGCGCCCTGGTGCCGCCCGCCGTCGCCCGGCACATCCTGCGCCGCGGGCTCTACCGGGATGAAACGCCTGCGGAAGGCGCCGCCCCCTGAGCGGCGCGGGGCCGACGCGCGCGCGTCTGCTGCTGTCCCTGTTCCCATTTAGACGTTTCGGAAAGTGGGGTCGTTCCTGCGCATGAGGTTTCTGGGTGAACTGGCCGCCCTCGGGGCGGCCCTGAGCTGGACGGTCAACAGCCTGGTGCTGGAGCGGCACGGCCGCGGCTTTTCCGCCTGGGCGCTCAACGCGCTGACCAAGCTGGGCGGCCTGGTGGCGGTCAGCCTGCTGGCGCTGTTCACGCAAGGCGCCCTCCTGCCCCGGGCGGACGCCTCCCAGTGGCTGGCCCTGCTCTTGTCGGGTCTCCTCGGCTTCTCCATCGGGGATGGCTTCCTCTACATCGCCTTCCAGCAAATCGGCGCGCGCCGCACTTTGCTCATCTTTGCCGCCAACCCCGTGCTGGCGGCGCTGCTGGGCTGGGTTTTCCTGGGCGAGGCGCTCAACCTGCTGCAGATTCTGGGCATCCTGCTGGCGCTCCTGGGCATCATGACGGTCATCGCCGGGGATGTGCGCGCGCCGGAGAAGGCCGTCAGCCGGACAGGCCTGCTGTTCGCCGCGCTGGCCGCGCTGGGCCAGGCGGCCGGCGTGTTGCTGAGCAAGCTGGGCATGCTCGATCTGGGCGCGGTGCCCGCGGCGCAAATCCGCCTGGTGGGCGGCACCCTGGGCATGGCGCTCATCCTCTCCCTGCTGCGCCAGTGGCGCTTGGTCCCGCCCATCCTGAAGAGCCCGGGCGGCCGCACGACCCTGGCCTTCAGCGTGCTGCTGGGCACCCTTGTCGGCATGGTGCTGTCCATGCAGTCCATCAAGCTCATCCCGGCGGCCGTCGCCTCCGTGCTCTTCAGCCTGATGCCGGTGATGATCCTGCCCATCTCCGCGTTCTTCCTGAAGGAAAAGGTCACCGCGCGGGAAACGCTGGGCGCCCTGGTCGCCGTGGGCGGCGTCGCGCTGCTGTTTTTGTAGGGGCGCCAAGCAAAAAACGCCCGGGGGCGTTCAGACTGTCAATAAACCATTTCATGGGAGGTATCGGAGGGCGAAGCCCTCTGATGGTAATCCGCGGCAGCGACATGTGCGGTGCCGCGGGTTTTGGCTTTAGACAAAACATTTCCGCGAATTTCTACCGGCCGTGAGGCAAGCATAGCGATGCCGAACAGGCAGAAATTCCCGTTCCCGCTTAATCAAAGAAGTGTCCGCAGACACTTCTTTGACACACTGAACGCCCAGGGGCGTTTTCTGCTTCTCAGGGAAGCGTCCGCGGACACTTCCCTGCAAATAAAAAAACCGCCGTTTCCGGCGGTCTTCTTACTTCTTAGAAGCGGTTGTTGTGCTTGCCGAAGCAGTCGTGGCAGTACACGGGCCGGTCGCCGCGGGGCTGGAAGGGAACCTGGGTGGTGGCGCCGCACTCGTCGCAGATGACGGAGTACATCTGGCGCTCGCCGCGGTTCTGGGAACGGCGGTTGGCACGGCAGCTGGGGCAGCGGCCGGGCTCGTTCTGGAAGCCCTTTTCGGCGTAGAAGGCCTGTTCGGAAGAGGTGAAGGCGAACTCGGCGCCGCACTCGCGGCAGGTCAGGGTCTTGTCGGTGTACATGATAACATGTCCCTCCTTGATGATTGTCCAAACCGATGCGATCTGAGTTCCATGGCCGCCGCATCAGTTTCCTGATGAACAATACCGGAAGGAACACCTCAATCCCTGGGCTTGGTCCGGATGTATCCTATCACAGCCATGCCGACTTGTACAGTATTTTTTCACCGTTTTTCCGCAAGTTTCGTCCGGCGGCCCAAAAAACCGCGGCGCGGGGTGAAAACCCCCGCGCCGCGGAAGCAAGAACCGGGTTTCAGGCGGCCGGCCGGGGCTTGATGAGGATGCCCGCCAGCAGGGCGACGGCGCCCACGATGAGCAGAATCAGCCGGTTGTCGATGATGAACTTGTTGAAGGAGCTGCCCGACGGCGCGCTCTGCACGCCCGTCGCCTCGACGGCGTCCGTGATGGCTTCCTCCCCCTGGCTTTTGACCCCGCCGTCCGTCTGCGCGATAAACCCGTACACGCCGGCGACAATCAGAACCAGTCCGATGATAATCAGCAAGATTTTCATACAAAACCCCTCCATTCGTTTCTTCCCGCACAAACATGTGCACTATTGTATACCCATTCTCCCGGATCATAAGCCGGAACCGGCGCGCACCGGCCTCCTTCGGGGGCGCCGGCCTTGAAAGCGCGGGCGGTTTGGCGTATAATGGACGCAGCAAACCAAAGGAGCCGGATATGAAGTTTATCGTGGAAACCTCCGCCCGCCACGCGCACGTCAGCGAGGCGGACCTGGAAACCCTCTTCGGCAAGGGAGCCCAGCTGACCTTCAGAAAGGCGCTGTCCCAGCCCGACCAGTTCGCCAGCAACGAGAAAGTCACCGTCGTGGGCTCCCGCGGCCAGCTGTCGGTCACCATCCTGGGGCCGACCCGCAAAAGCACGCAGGTGGAGCTGTCCATGACCGAGGCGCGCCAGCTGGGCCTGTCCGCGCCGGTGCGCGAAAGCGGTGACACCGCCGGCTCCGCGGGCTGCAAAATCGTCGGTCCCGCGGGTGAAATCGAGCTGAAGGAAGGCGTCATCGTCGCCAAGCGTCATATCCACATGACGCCGCCGGAGGCGGAGCGCATGGGCGTCAAGGACAAGCAGGTCGTGTCCGTCCGCGTCGACACAAAGGACCGCTCCCTCGTCTTCGGCGACACCGTCGTCCGCGCCAACCCCACCTACGCCCTGGCCATGCACATCGACACGGACGAGTCCAACGCCGCCTGCGCCGCGGGCGAGGTATACGGCGAAATCGTCGGCTGAGCCGGCTCCCCATGCGATAAAAGCCCCGTCCGGGGCTTCAGTGTGTCAAAGAAGTGTCTGCGGACACTTCTTTGATTAAGCAGGAACGGGAATTTCTGCCTGTTCGGCATCGCTATGCTTGCCTCACGGCCGGCAGAAATTCGCGGAAATGTTGTGTCTAAAGCCAAAACCCGCGGCACCGCACATGTCGCTGCCGCGGATTGCCGTCAGAGGGCTTCGCCCTCCGATACCTCCCGTGAAATGGTTTTTTTACAGCCTGATGCCCCTTCCGGGGCTTTTTTATGCAGGGGCGCCAAAACCGGCCTGCCGGCCTGGAACGGCCGCCTTGCTCCCTATATCTGCCGGACGTCGCGGGTGGGCGCGCGCAGCGCGACGCCCGCCCGGTCCAGCCGGGCCTTGACGTCCTCTGTCAGCTTCAGCTGGGTATCCCAGAACTCCGGCGTCCGCGCCCAGCACCTGAGGGTGAACTGCAGCACGCCGTCCGCCATCTTGTCCAGGAAGGCGGCGGGCGCCGGCTCCGGGAGCACCGTGGGGATGCTCCGGGCGGCTTCCTCCATCAGCGTACGCACGGCCTGGCTGTCTTCCGTCAGCCCCACCGCCACGCTCACGTCCACCCGCCGGGTGTCGTGCCAGGTGAAGTCCGTGATGACGCCGTTGGACAGCATGGCGTTGGGGATGACCACCTTCTTGCCGTCCAGCGTCCTGAGCGTCGTGTACATCACCGAG
>JAAZAQ010000250.1 GCA_012514225.1 Clostridiales bacterium
AGATGTCCCTCGCGGAAGTGGTCAAGGACGCGGAGCACCGCCTCTCCCCGATGGCCGCGCAGCGGGGCCAGCAGTTCATCACCAGCCTGCAGGACAGCTGCGACATGTACGCGGACAAGGCCAAGCTTCAGCAGGTGGTCTACAACCTCCTGGAGAACGCGGTCAAATATACGCCCCGGGACGGCTGGGTCAAGGTGAACCTCCAGCGCCAGGGCCGGGACGCGGTGCTGACGGTGTCCGACTCCGGCCCCGGGATTCCCAGGGAGAGCCTGCCGCACGTGTTCGAGCGCTTCTACCGGGTGGACAAGGCGCGGGGGCGCGAGTCGGGCGGAACCGGCCTGGGGCTGTCCATCGTGCAGCAATACGTCAACCAGCACGGCGGGACGGTCCGCGTCGCCAGCGAGGAAGGGCAGGGGGCGGTCTTCACCGTGGAACTGCCGCTGAACAAGGGCTGACGCCTATGCAAAGCAGGCCGCCTGCCTCTCGGCAGGCGGTCAGACTGTCGAAAAAGGTCCGCGGACCTTTTTCGATTCGGAGGATTGCTGCGGAATGTTTTCGCTGTTCGCGAAAACGCCCCGCGCGTCCGGCAGAGCCAGACGACACGATGATAATCGGTGGGCTGCCGCCCCCCGAAGCCCCCTGCATCATGGTCTGTAGTAAGGTTTTTTGACAACCTGGCCGCCTGCCTCTCGGCAGGCGGTTTTCTTTATGGAGCACATACTTTTGATAAATAATGAGGGCTGCAGGGTATTGCGCCCGGCCGCAAGCGGCGAAGGCCGGGGGCCGGCGGTTCACGGCTGCCGGATGATACCCTCGTTGCGCAGGAACTCCCCCGCGACGTCGACGCTCCCGGCGAAGGTGCCCTCCTGCTTTCCGTCGATGAAGAAGCGGACCCGCCGGATGCCGCGCTGGTCCGAGAGGGTGTTGACCAGCGCGTACACCATCAGCTTTTCCCTTTCGGCGCTGAGGCCGGCGGTCAGTCCGCGGAGGTTCCCGGACAAATTGACCAGGGAGGCGTCGCCCTGCCGGGAGATGCCCAGAAGGTCCGCGTCGCGGGGCGGCGCGGGGAAGGCGGCGGAAAGGCCGGTGACGCTGTCCGTGTTTACCGGGCCCAGCGCGAGCTGGTTGAACAGGTAGCGGGGGTTGAAGGTCTGGTAATAGGGAATCGCCCGGCTGGTCCGGCTCAGGCTGCCAAAGGCGTTGGGGAAATACAGGCTGCACTCGTCCAGCAGGAAATGGGCGAACTGGCTGCGCTGCATCACGCCGCGCTCGAAGATGATTTCCTCGCCCGCGCCTTCGTACAGCCCGGCGGGCACCACGGCGTTGACCTGTTCGGCGCCGATGGAGACCTCGATGCCTGTCGTATACGGCAAAAATGTGGTCAGCGTGAAGGTCAGCGCAGCCATCAGGATGGAACGCGGCACGCCGGCCGATATCAGCGCCTCGTTGGCACCCTCATAAAATCGCAGCCGGAGGGTTCGCCCCGCCGCGCCGGGCTGTTCCACCGCCTCGGGCTCCGCGGACAGGAGGGTGACCAGGTCGGGCAGGGGCGCCGCGTTGGGCAGGGTCTGGGGCCCGGCGGACAGCGCCTGCAACAGGGCGAGGGCCATTTGGGGCAGGGAGTTTCCGGTAAAATTCACCGCCTGCGCCTCTGCCAGCACGCCGCGCCCGGCTTTGGCCGGGAAATACAATGTCGCGACGGAGCCGAACCCTGTGCCGGGCGCCGCCTGCCTGTTCATCGCTTCCCACAGCGCGTTGACGTCCTCGTTGCCCGTTCGGGTGAGGCTGCCCAGGGGCAGGGTGGAGGCGGTGTCCACCCCCAGTTGCCGGCCGTTGACCAGGACGTTGACAAAGCGGATGTCCCCCCATTGGGTGAGGGTGTTGGCGATGGCGCGGCTGACCAGATAACGCTCCTTGTTGTCCAGCGCCAGCGCGCCGGCCGCCAGGTTGACGGTGGCGGTTTGCCCGGACGTTTCCACCGCGCTGCCGGGGCTGAGGGAGAGCTGCGCTTTGTCCGTCAGCGGCAGGGCGGCGGTCGTCCCCGTGAAGGAGAAAAGCTTTCTGAGCGTGTAGTCAGCCGGGTGCCGCGAATGGGACAGCAGGATGCGCTCCGGGAACATCTGCAGCTGGCGGTTCTGGGCGGAGGGCAGGCAGAGCATGACCGTCTGGGCGAAGCTTTCACCCGCGTCCCCCAGCGGTGCGGTATACTCCCCGCGGGGCGGGGGAAGCGTGACGCTGCCGTTGCTGTCCTTTACCGGAATGGACGCGGTGCAGCCGCCGAGCAGGCACAGGCAGGCGGCGAGAGACAGCGCTTTGAGCGCCCTGGGCCTGCGCATCCTCTTCATCTTGCCGCCTCCGTGATGAACCGGACAGATTCGGGGGATATCTTCCATATGCCGTCCTGCAAGCGCAGGGCGACGGGGATGCCGTCCACCGTCGCTTCCTGCCCGTCAGAACCCAGGAAAGCGGCGGCCAGCACGACGACCGCCGTTGCCCCGTCCGGCGAAACACGGCCCTCGCTGAGCTTGAAATCTGTCAATTGGGGCAGGGTGTCAGGCTGGAGCCACCCGCCGCCGTTCGCGGCTTCCCCGGGGCTGGAGTACACGAACGCGCTCAATTGACCCCAGGACCGGCTTTTCCAAAGCCCGAACGGGAGCCGCGCGGCGGCGCCGGGGGTGATAATCCTGCTTTCGTCGCGCAACAGGGGGTCGGGCAGGGCGTCGTTGTCCTCCAGGTAATACCGGTTGGATAGCCGCATGGACGCCGTGGTGGAGGCGGGGGAGTACACCAGCACCTGGATGGAGCGGATGTCGCCGAACTGCGTCAGCGTATTGGCCAGGGAGGCCATCGCCAGCTCCCGGCGCAGCCGCGCTTCCTGCGTGCCCTTTTCGGTATCCAGGCTCTCGCCGGGCAGGGCGTCCATAACGGCGCTGTTGAAGGTGACGAACAGCTGGCTGCCCTCCTGCAAAACGGATAAAACCTCCGTACCTGCCGGGAAAAGACGCCTCAGGTTGCCGCCCTCCCCCTCCGGCTCGTCCAGCAGGGCCTGCACAAGCGCCATTTCAGGGCTTTCCGGATAGGGGACCGGTACCTCCCGGATTTCCTGCCCCAGGTAGGCGCTGTCGAGATAGCGGAAATACAAAATGGCTTTTTGGGAGTCGTGGCTTTCCGGGGGCTTGTACCCCAAACGCTCCCCGCCCTCCGCGGCAGCCGCGGCGGACAGCAGCAATGCTGCGGCCAATGCAATAGCCGCTGCGGTTTTTCGCCACTTCGCCCTAACGCTCATCCTTCAACGGCTCCTTGCCCAGGCACCAGCCGCGCAGGTGGTTGACGGTCCGTTCAAGGGCGTCCTTCGCGTCGCCCCAGGGCAACTCCGTGTTCCGGTAATCCGATTTTTGGGTAAAGCGGGACAAATCGCTTTCAAGCGCTTGAAGGGCGGCGGCCAGCTGGCTTTCCAGCAAGCCCCTGAAGCCGGCCTGTTCCCGGGCGCTCAGAAAATCCGGCGCCAGCAGCAGCAGGGCTTGCGCGTCCGGCAGGCAGACGCCGACGGATTGTTGATAAGCCGCCTGAAAAGCGGCGTCCGTTTTCCACAGGTGGAGGAAACTGGCGGCATGGCGCCTGCTCTGCTCGTCCAGCTCTTCGCACAGGACGCAACCGGCGCTGTCGGCGGGGGAGCGGGGGCCGCCGGAAGCGTCCTTGCCTTTCCTGAATAACCCGGCCAGCTTTCCGCCGGGGGCGCCGGTGTCCAAGAGCCGGGGAAGCCGGGAGCGGGTTTCCTGCAGATGGGAGAGCATCATCAGCGCGTGCCCCAGGCGGTTGCCGCCCGGCGCGTTATACAGCATCTGCTGGTGAGTCCGGCAGAACCCGGTTCGGTTGACCTTGATGCGGCTGTCCGGGGACATGACCGACGCCCCGAGCGCGCGTTCCACCAGCCGCCGCTCGGTCTTCCGGCGCAGGGCGCAAAGCGGGCATCCCGCGCCGTGCTTCAGCGCGTCCCAGACCGGGATGGTGTCGATGTGATAACGCATCCTCAGCGAGCCGGCGCCTTGCATTCCGGGCAGGTCTTAAGGTTCTTGAACGTGTCGTTGGAAACGTCCCGGTAATAGAACATCGCCGTCAGCGGACGGTATCTCGTCCCGATGGAAGAACAGTTGGGGTCGATGTGGTAAAACTCGCCGCCGTCCTGGTTGTAATACAGCACGGTGTCCGAACGCACGGAGATTGTCTGCGCTTGCGCCTGTGCCTGCTGGGCTTCCTCGGCCAGCGCCGCCTGGCCCATGGCGGCCTGCTGGCCGGCGGCGGAATCGGCCTGGGCGACGGGGGCTTCCTGCACCACCTGGGAGGACGAGATGGAATTGGGGTCGACGAACCACTCGTTGTTCACGCGGATCATCAGAATCTGGAAGTTGTACTTCACCGGCTCCTTGCCGTCGTTCTTGCTGATAAGCGCCTGCATGGTGATGGTCCGCGTCTGGTCCGAGTCGCTCCCGGACACGTCGGTAATCTGGTAGCTCACCGGCGTGCGGATCGCGCTGAGGTGAAAGATGCTCGTCTCCGCGTCCCGCTGGCTCTCATGCTGGTTGACCCAGGCCGGAGAGGAGTAGGAAACCATCGCGGCATAGTCCTTGTTCGCCCAGGCGGCCATGAACCGGTCCAGTTTCTGCTGGGCCAGGGAGGCGCTGCCCGGGTCGGGCGTCTGGACGGCGTCCACATCCTGTGCCGCCTGCGCCATATCGGTCAGGCTGGCGGTCGTTTCATCCGAAAAAATGGACGCGAGGTCCTGTGTCTGCAGCTGCGCGGGGTTTCCGCGCGCAGGGGAGGATACCAGGATGGCGAACAGCGCCACGGCAATCATCGCCGCGTGCACGACGCCCAGCACCCTCCGCGCGTTGGGGACGAAGGCTTTCAGAAGGGCCATCAGCGCAATCCCGGCCAGGCTGAGGATGACGAAGGCCCAGTAGAGCCGCGTGTCCCGGACCAGCAGGGAAACGATGAACAAAACCGGCAGCGCCGCGACCAGCAGCACCTGCAGGAAAACATAGCTGCGGGGATTGGGCGCTGCGATACCTGCAGCCGCCTGTCCCCGTTGTTTCAGGGGTTGTTGCTGCCTGGGCGGGCGCCGGCGCAAATCCTGCAACGGCGCGCTGGAATACCTGGACCTGTTTTCGCTCATGCCCTGTTCCTTCCGAAATGCTGATGGGAGTGCGACGCATCCGTATTATAGCATACTGTGACGGATTCTTTTCAATTGTGTGACAACGCAAAAAAGAAGCCGCGCAGATGCGGTTGGCGCGGAAAACAGCCTGTTCCCATGGAAGAAGTGGGGGAACTGCCGCTGTTTGGCGTTGTTTACGAGAATGAAGTGGTGTTGACTGGCGGTTCTTTACGGTTATGGATTGTCTTTCCGGAGGATGATTTTCTCCCTGCCGAACACCTTGGCCAGCGCCTCGACGTTGCCGTCGTCCGCTTCCCGTGGCGCCTGATGCGGCTCCCTCGCCTTCCCGCCTGTGGAGAACCGGCAGGGTAGGCCCATTTCCTCGCTGAGGATGAGGGAAATCGGTTTTTCCCGCTCTTCGTCGCCCAGCAGGGTCGCCAGGATATCGTCTTCCTTTTCCAGGCGCAGCAGGAAGGTGCCGTCCTCGTAGCCGCCGTATTTCCCGCGGGATACCAGGGCGTGCAGGCCTTCATGCTCCCTGGCCAGCCTCTTGAGCATCGCGTTCCAGGCATTCCGCGGGCTGGCCGCGGGCGTCCGGGCTCCGGGTTCTGCCGCCGCGGCCTGCATAAGAGGGATTTCAGGCGCGTCAGCCGCTCTGGCGGGTTCCGCCTGCGCCGTCTCCATGGCAGGTTCAGGGGGTAATGGAACGGCTTCCGGCGCCGGTGGCGGGGGAGCGGGGAGGGCGGTTGTATCCTCCTGTCGCATCGGCATCCCTTCTTTTTCACCATCCGCAGCGCTTGGGTCTTCAGCGGAAGGGAGTTCCGCCGGCTGCGGGGCGGCTTCCTTGTTTTCCCTGGAACCCGGTTTTAAGGAGGGCGCGGCCCTTTTGGAAGGCCCCCTGCAGGTTCTCAGGACGAAGAGCTCCAGCACGGCGCGCGACGAAGCGACCCAGCGGGCGTCCGTTTCCGCCTGCATGCACTGCTCGAGGATGGACAGCATTTGGTCCGGGTCGGCGCTGTCCGCCTGCCGCTGCAGCCGCCGCAGCTGGTCCGGCGTCGTGTCCCGGATGCCCGCGCGGGTCCAGTGCACGGCCAGCACCTGGCGCAGGTGCCCGCCCAGCTCGCGCAGAAAGACCTGCACGTCCCGCCCGCTTTGCATCAGGTGATTGGAGAGCTGCAGCGCTTCGCCCGCGTCTCCGGACAGCAGCGCGTCCAGAAACTCAAAGAGGAAGGATTGGCTGACGGCGCCCAGGGTTTCACGCGCCTGCTCCTCCGTCAGCGTTTCCCCGGCGCCGCCCAGGCACATGTCCAAGAGGCTCCAGGCGTCGCGCATGCTGCCCTCCGCCATCGCGGCAATCAGCTGCAGCGCCCCGTCCTCCGCCTTGAGGTCATTGCCCAGGGCTTGCTTCAGCCTGCCGATGATATCCTTTTCCGAAATGCGGCCGAAATCGAAGCGCTGGCAGCGGGAGAGGATGGTGGCGGGCAGCTTTTGCGGCTCGGTGGTCGCGAGGATAAAGACCATGTAGGGGGGCGGCTCCTCCAGCGTCTTGAGCAGGGCGTTGAAGGCGGCGTTGGACAGCATGTGCACTTCGTCGATGATGTAGACCTTGTACCGGACGAACTGGGGCGGGTAGTCCGTCCGGGAAAGCATCTCGCGGATTTCCTCGACCCGGCTGTTGCTGGCGGCGTCCATCTCAAACACGTCCAGCGTGGTGTCGCCGCCGAGGGCGGCGCAGCTGTCGCAGGCGAGGCAGGGGTTCCCGTCCTGCGGGGACAGGCAGTTGATGGCCATCGCCATGATGCGCGCCGCGCTGGTCTTCCCGGTTCCGCGGCTGCCGCAAAACAGGTAGGCATGGGCGACCCGGCCGGTGGCGGCCTGGTTGGACAGCGCCCTGACGACGGGCTCCTGGCCGACCATCTCGGTGAAGCGCCGCGGCCGCCAGGTGCGGTACAGGGATTGGTAGGCCATCAGATTTCCTCCCCGGTCAGTTTGCGGAAGCCCTCGCCCAGCGTTTCGTGCGTGTCGGTGATGAACATGAACGCCTGGGGGTCCTCCTCCTGCACAATCTGCTTGATTTTTACCGTTTCCAGCCGTCCGACGATGCTCAGCAGCATCTTGAATTCCCGTCCCGAATAGGCGCCGGAAGCGTTCAGCACCGTGACGCCGCGCTCCAGTTCGTCCATCACCCGCTTGGCAATCCGGTCCGGCTCCCGGCTGATGACATAGCAGGCTTTGTCGGTGCCGATGCCCAGGAGGGCCTGGTCGAGCACCTTGGCGGAGACGAACACGCATACGATCGCGTACAGCGCGTGCTGCACGCTCATGAACAGCCAGGCCAGCAGGATGACGGCCAGGTCGAAGGCGAAGAGGAAGGAGCCGATGCTGATCGCGCGCTGGCGGTGGTGCACGATGCGCGCCAGCAGGTCGGTGCCGCCCGTGGTCGCGTTCCCGCGGATGATCAGCGCCAGCCCGAAGCCCAGCATGACGCCGCCGAAGACGGCCGCCAGCATGGGGTCCAGGCTCAGCGGCTCGAAATTCATCAGGTCGATGAGGACGGAAAACAGGACGGTCGCCAGCACCGTGCGCAGGATGAACCGCGCGCCGATAAGCCGCCAGCCCAGGATAATCAGCGGGATGTTGAGCACCAGGCTCCCCAGGCCGATGGGAACGGCAAAATAGTAGTTCAAAATCATCGTGACGCCCGTCAACCCGCCGGGCGCGATGTGGTTGGGCTCCAGGAAGAGCGGGTAGCTGGCCGCGCCGATCAGGCAGCCAATCAGCATCAAGGCGTATTGCCGGAACGTATTCGCATTGAAGACCCGGGACAGCAGCGCCATTTTCCACCTCAGGCAACGTCGGAGTAGGGGAGATTGTTCTTTCTGTCCCTGGCTACAGCTCGGCCTCCAGCCGCACGCACCGCCCGACGACGACGGCGTCAGACATCGGGACGATTTCGCTTTCGTTCTGCCGGTCGAAGGTCTGCAGGAGCAGCTGGTAGCGCGGCAGGATTTTGACCATGTACAGCTGCTTTCCCAGCTTGGTGTCCAGCAGCATCATTTTCCCGTCCTCGGCCGCCTGCGCGGGCACCACCAGCACCAGGTCCCCCTGGTGGACGCGGAAACCCCGCATCCGCTGGTCGGGCGATACGAAATAAAAGACCTTGTCCGCCGGGGCGCCTTCGATTTTCCCCTGCAGAACCGGAAGCATCCGGCTGCCTACCTGCGCCATGACGGCGTTGTACACGGGCACGCTGCGCAGGATGCCGCTGAGGGCGTCCAGCCAGATGGAGCCGTCGCCCTTTTCGGCCTCCTTCGGCTCCGCCTTCTTTGCCTTTTCCAGCCGCTGCGGGCTGACGGCGGCCTGCAGGTCCACCGTGGCCGCGATGTCGTCGAGCGTAAAGGCGGCCTCCGGCGCCTGCTGCGCGCCCATTTTTTTCAGAATCCGGCGCGCCTGGTCGTCCTGGATGATGCGGGAGCCCGACTCCACTTCCAGCAGGTATTTCTCGCTGACCCCGGCGAGTTTGGATACTTCCTTCGCGCTCATCCCGCGGCGCGTTCGCTCCAGATGCAGCAGGTCGCCCAGACGGCTCATATCGTCCCTCCCAATCCCGTGATAAGCATAGCCCATGCCGTGAACAGCGTCAATCGCCGCATCGTCGGGTTAGCACTCAGGAGATGAGAGTGCTAAAAATCGCTTGCCTGCCGCCCGTATGCGTGATACAATGGCCCTGCAACAACATTCGGAGGTTTTGACACCATGGCCAGCAAGCAAGCCGCTGCCAGGACGGGCAGCATTTCCATCGACGCGCAGAACATCATGCCGGTCATCAAGCGATGGCTGTATTCGGATAAGGACATCTTCCTGCGCGAAATCGTGTCCAACGGCGTGGACGCGGTCACCAAGCTGAAAATGCTGGGAAAGGGCGGGGACGAGGAGCTGAAGGTGGTCGTCACCCTGGACCGGAAGAAGGGTGAAATCCGCGTCTGGGACAACGGCGTGGGCATGACGGCGGAGGAGATGGACCGGTATATCAACCAGGTCGCTTTCTCCAGCGCGGAGGAGTTCCTCAAGAACTACACCGGGGAGGACGCGTCCGGAATTATCGGCCATTTCGGCCTGGGTTTTTACTCCGCCTTCATGGCCGCCGACAAGGTCAGCGTGGATTCCCTGTCCTGGGAGGACGGCGCGAAGCCCGTGCACTGGACCAGCGACGACGGCATCTCCTACGAGATGAAGGACGGGAAGCGCAAGGAGCGCGGGACCACCGTGACCATGCACCTGAGCGAGGAGGAAAAGGGTTTCCTCGACGGCCATACCGCGCGCGAGGTGCTGGAAAAATACTGCGGATACATGTCCGTGCCCGTGTACCTGGAAGACCCGGAGGACATCAAAAAGCGCCGGGAGGACGCGAAGAAGCGGAAGCAGGAACGCGAGGAAGCCGATAAAAAGCGGAAGGCGGAGCAGGGCGGCGAAGACAGCGCGCCGGAGACGCCGGCGCCTTTTGGGGAGGAGGAGGAGCCGGGCCCCGTCCTGGTCAACGACACCCACCCCCTCTGGCTCAAGGCGCCCAAGGACTGCACGGACGAGGAATACCGGGAGACCTACCGCAAGCTCTTCCGCACCTGGGAAGACCCCCTGTTCTGGATTCACTTGAATGTGGATTACCCCTTCAACCTGAAGGGCATCCTCTATTTCCCGCGCATCAAGCGCGACTTCTCGGGGCAGGACGGGGAAATCAAGCTGTTTAACCGGCAGGTCTTCGTCGCCGACAACATCAAGGAGGTCATCCCCGAGTTCCTGATGGTGCTCAAAGGCGTCATCGACTGCCCGGACCTGCCGCTGAACGTCTCCCGGTCCTTCCTGCAAAACGACGGATACGTGCGCAAGCTCTCCCAGCACATCGTCAAGAAGGTGGCCGACAAGCTCAACAGCCTCTTTGAAAATGACCGGGAAACCTACCAGAAATACTGGGACGACATCCATCCCTTCATCAAGTTCGGATGCATCCAGGACAAGAAGTTCTATGACGCCGTCAAGGGGTCGCTGCTGCTGAAAACCACCCGCGGCGACTACCTGACGCTGGACGAGTACAAGGCGCGCAACGGCGGGAAGGCGGAGAAGAAGGCGTATTACACCACGGACGCCGCCCGCCAGGCGGCCAGCGTCGCCCCCTTTGAGAAGAGGGACATCGACGTGGCGGTGATGGATACGCTCATCGACGTGAACTTCATGTCCTTCCTGGAGTATTCCGGCGGCGCGGAGCTGGACTTCCTGCGCGTGGACGCCGACGTGAAGGGGTTGAAGGAGGACAGCGAGGAAGGCGGCGGCATCGACCGGGAAAAGCTGGAGAAGCGCGCCCGGGACGTACTGGGCATGCCTGACCTGAGCGTTCAGGTGGAGGCGCTCAGCGACCGGGAGACCCCCGGGATGCTGACGGAAGACGAGCAGCTGAGACGATATAAGGAAATGAGCCGGATATACGGTGACAAGCACCCCTTCCCGGAGCGCTACACCCTGGTGCTCAACCGCCTGAACCCCTCGGTCGCCGCCATCGCCTCCATGCAGGAGGACGAGCGGCAGGCGCTGCTGATTGCCCAGGTATTCGACCTGGCGCGCCTGTCCTCCCGGCCGCTGGAAGGGGACGAGCTCAAAGCCTTCATGAAGCGCAGCAACGCCCTCATTGACCTGCTCGCCCGTCCGGACGATAATGGGGCAAAGGAGGGCGGTAAAAATGAAGAAGGTAGCGCTGGGTAAAACCGGTTTCCTGGTTTCTCCCGTCATTTACGCCGGCATCGTCAGCATGGACGTGCCGCAGGCCGACTCGGACCGGTACGTGGCCGCCTCGGTGGACGCCGGGGTCAACTACTTCGACGTCGCGCCCAGCTACGGCAACGCGGAGGTCACCCTGGGCCCCTCCCTGGAACCTTACCGGAAGGACGTGCTCCTGGCCTGCAAGACCACCTGCCGCGGGAAGAAGGAAGCGGAGAAGGAGCTGCGCGCCTCCCTCAACAACCTTCGGACCGACTGGTTCGACCTCTACCAGTTGCACGCCATGCGCACCCCGCAGGACGTGCGGGAAGCCTTCGCGCCTGACGGGACGATGGAGCTGCTGCTCAGGCTCAAGCGGGACGGCGTCATCCGGAAGCTTGGCATCAGCGCGCACAGCGAGCGGGCTGCCCTGGAGTGCCTTCAGCTGTATCCCTTCGACTCCGTGATGTTCCCGGTAAACTGGATGCTCAACTTCGGCCAGGGCATCGGGGACGAGCTGACGAAAGCGAAGGCCGCGGAAGGCTTTGGCCTGCTGGCCATCAAGTCCATCGTCGAGCGCGCCTGGAAGGACGAGGCGGAGCGGGA
>JAAZAQ010000251.1 GCA_012514225.1 Clostridiales bacterium
GAGGACGCGGGGGACGGGGAACTGGATCTCACCACGGTTGTTCCCGCCAACGTCATCTTCTACAACGTCTTTGAGGAGCCGGACGAGCCCGTGCCGCCGGTCGTGCCGGTACCCAACTTCGACCTTGGCGTTGTCACCAGCAACGTAGGGGACTGCCTGGAGTAAACACTAAACGGATACCGGCGCGCTCATGCGCCGGTATCCCCCCCTTTTCACGCTTAAAGGCAAAGGAGTTAACATGAAAAGAAACCTCGCAGTCCTCGCAGCGCTTGTGATGATTCTCTCGCTCGCCGCCGGCGCGTACGCGCAGGAGGCCCAGCCGGAACAGCGGCAAAACGCCGACACGCTGGTCGTCGGGCACACGACCATGCTGAGCGGCAACTTCTTTTCCGAGCTTTGGGGCAACAACACGGCGGACATCGACGTGCGCAGCCTCATCCATGAGTATCCGCTGATCGCCTGGACAAACAACGGGGAATACCAGGTCAACGGCAGCGTGGTCCGGGCGCTGGAAACGACCACGGCGGTCAGCGGGGACCGAACCTACACGGTCACCCTTCATGAAGACCTGCGCTACAGCGATGGCTCCGCCATCACGGCAAAGGATTTTGTCTTTAACTTCCTGCTGATGTCCTCACCCCAGATTCGGGAGCTCAGCGGCCTGACGGTCACGAAGGACTACATCCTGGGCTTTGCGGAGTACACCTCGGAAACAAGCCCTTTCTTCTCCGGCATCCGCTTGCTGGATGAGCTGAGCTTCTCCGTAACTGTCACCGCGGAGAACCTTCCCTATTACTTTGAGCTCAGCTATATCAACAACTATCCCCTGCCATACAAGGTGCTGGTTCCCGGCTCCGATATCGCGGACGACGGCACGGGCGCCTACATCGTCGGTGACTTTACGGCCGAAACCCTCCGTGAAACCCTCTTAAACCCGCAGACCGGCTACATTTCCCATCCCACGGTCACATCCGGCCCCTACAAGCTGGTGCGCTACGAAAGCGTAGCCCGGGAAGCGGAATTCGAGCTGAACACCTACTACAAGGGCAACTACGAAGGCCAGGTGCCCGTCATCCCGAAGCTTCTCTTCCGTGAAATCAAGAACGAAAACATTGTCAGCGAGCTGGCAGAGGGCAAGGTCGACCTGATCAACAAGGTCAGCGACGGTACGGTCATCGACGCCGGCATCGCGATGGCGGGCGAGGGCGGGTACACGGCGACGCCCTATCCGCGCACCGGCGCCGGCTTCCTGGTGATTGCCGCGGAGAAGGACATCACCGCTTCCGTCACATTCCGTCAGGCCCTTGCATACAGCCTGGACTATGAAGTGCTGCCGCGTGATTTCCTGAAGGGGCATGGGGAGCGCATCTACGGGTACTACGGCCTGAGCCAGTGGATGGCGACAGAAATGAAGCCCGAGCTGGCCAGGATGCAGCCCTATGAGCTGAACCTCGAAAAGGCGGCCGAGCTGCTGGCAGAAGACGGATGGACGCTGGACGCCAGCGGCGCCCCCTATGATTCGCAGTCGGGTACGCTCAGGCACAAGCAGTTTGGCAACGCATACCTGCCGCTTTCACTCACCATGGCGGTGACGGAAAGCAACGCCGCCGCGGACATGGTGGCGGCAATGCTGAAGAACAGCCTGGAGCAGCTGGGAGGAGAGCTCAAAACGGTGCGCCTGCCCCTCGACGCGGCGCTGCGCCAGTACTACCGCCAGGATGCCAGGCAGTTTGACGTCCTTTTCATGGGGACCAACTTCACCTACCTCTTTGACCCGTCCAACACCTTCCTGGTCGGCGATCAATACCAGGGGACAATGAACACCTCCGGCGTCCAGGACGATAAACTGGCAGAACTGGCGAAGGCCATCACGGAGGACCAGCCTGGCAACCGCTTCGCCTACCTTGGTCGTTGGATGGATTTCCAGCGGTACTGGTCGGAGGTTCTCCCGATGATACCGCTGTACGGGAACACGTACTACGACCTGTACACCAACGCGCTGGCGGGTTACTTCCCGCAGTTCTACTGGAACTGGGGCACCGCGGTCCTCTACGCCGCGCTCAACCGATAAGGCCGCCGGCGGAGACACCCGTACCTCTCCAATCGAGGAATCGTCCGCAGGCCCCCTTCGACAAGCAGAAGCGCCCCTTCCATCCCGGGAGGGGCGCTTCCTAGTATATACGTTGTCCGGGCGCCTGCCCGCTCAGCCGAGCCTCCGCACGGACTCGCGGACGATCAGCTCCGGCTTCATCGACAGCGGGTTGTTGAGAATCTCCCGGTCTTCCTCGTCCATGTGGATGACCAGCTGGGCGGCGCGCTGGGCGAGCATCCCCGCGGAGGTGTCCACCGTCGTCAGCCGGGGGAAGGTGATGTTGTTCAGGGGGATGTTGTCAATCCCCACGACGGA
>JAAZAQ010000004.1 GCA_012514225.1 Clostridiales bacterium
CATCCGGACTTCATCCAGCCGCCCTCCCGCGCCAACGAGATGCTCAACAATTTCCTGCGCCCCGGGCTGCAGGACCTGTCCGTCAGCCGCACCACCTTCAAGTGGGGCGTCCCGGTGGATTTCGACCCGGGCCACGTGGTTTACGTCTGGATTGACGCGCTGGCCAACTATGTCACCGCCCTGGGCTACCTGTCGGAGGACGACCGGCTGTTCCAGCGGTTCTGGCCGGCCAATGTGCACCTGGTGGGCAAGGACATCGTCCGCTTCCACACCATCTACTGGCCCATCATGCTCCACGCGCTGGGTCTGCCGCTGCCCAGGCAGGTGTTCGCCCACGGGTGGATGCTGTTCAACGACGACAAGATGTCCAAGTCCAAGGGCAACGTCGTCTACCCCGGCCCGGTGGTCAGGCGCCTGGGTGCGGACGCGCTGCGCTACTACCTGCTGCGGGAGATGCCCTTCGGCGCGGACGGCAACTATACCAACGAAGCCATGCTGCGCCGCGTCAATTCCGACCTGGCCAACGACCTGGGCAACCTGCTCAGCCGCACGGCCGCGATGATTGAGAAATACTTTGGCGGGGAAATCCGCAAGCCCGGCGCCTACCAGGCGGAGGACCTGGCGCTGATCGCCCTGATGGAGTCGCTGCCCGGGAAGGTCGAGCGGGAGATGGACGCCCTGCAGTTCTCCCAGGCGCTCAGCGAGATCTGGAAGGGCGTCTCCGCCTCCAACCGCTACATCGACGAAACCCAGCCCTGGGTGCTGGGACGCAGCGAGGAGGGGATGGAGCGGCTGGCCACGGTGCTCTACGTCCTGGCCGAGTGCCTGCGGTTTGTGGCGGTGCTCATTTCACCCGTCATGCCCAGGACGCCGAAGAAGATCTTCACCCAGCTGGGGCTGGTCGGGGACGACGCCAAGACCTGGGACTCCCTGGCGCGTTTTGGCCGCACCATCCCGGGGCAGCGGGTCGTCAAGGGCGAGGCCGTCTTCCCGCGCATCGACCTGAAGATCGACCTGCCGCTGCTGGAGGCGGAAAACCTGTTGGAATCCGGCGCCGCGGCGTCCGCGTCGCCCCAGGCCGCGCCCGAGGCGGCGGCCTCCGATCAACCGGAGGAGGTCATCAGCATCGCCGATTTCCAGAAAATCCGCATGCGCGTCGCGCGGGTGCTCGCCTGCGAGAAAGTCGAGAAAAGCGACAAGCTGCTCCGCTTTACACTGAAGGTCGGGGAGGAGGAACGCACCGTGCTCTCCGGCATCGCGGCGCACTACCGGCCGGAAGACCTGGTCGGGCGCCAGCTCGTCCTGCTGTACAACCTCGCGCCGCGGAAAATCAGGGGCGTGGAGTCCCAGGGGATGCTGCTGTGCGCCGCGAGCGACGACGACAGCGTGCTCAAGCTGCTCACCGTGGACGAGGGCGCGCCGGACGGGGCGGACATCTCGTGAGCGCCGCCCCCCTGCTGTTTGACACCCATTGCCACCTGGTCGACGAGCGCTTTGACGCGGACCGGGAGGAGTTGATAAACGGGCTTCCCCAAAAGGGCGTCCACGCCTGCCTGGCCTGCGGCTGCGACCCCGACACCTCCCTGGCGGGCATCAGGCTGGCCGCGTCCCACCCCCACGTCTGGGCGGCGGCGGGCATCCACCCACACGACGTCGGCAAGGCCGTGGATGGGGACCTGGAAAGGATCGAAGCGCTCCTCGGGCAGGGGAAGGTCGTCGCCGTGGGTGAAATCGGCCTTGATTTCTATTACGATTTTTCCCCGAAGGACGCCCAGATGGAATGGCTGGACCGACAGGTCGGCCTCGCCTACCGCCACGGCCTGCCCGTCCTGCTGCACGTCCGGGAGGCGCACGGCGCGATGACGGATTACCTGCGCGCGCGCCGCGGCAAGCTGCCGCCGGGCGTTCTTCACTGCTTTTCCGGCAGCGCGGAAAGCGCGCGGGAATACCAGTCGCTCGGCTTCCACATCTCCTTCGCCGGCCCCCTGACCTTCCGCAACGCCCACAACCTGCACCGCGCGGCGGCGGCGGTCGCGCCGGAGCGCCTGCTTGTCGAGACGGACAGCCCCTACCTGGCGCCGGTGCCCTACCGCGGCAAGCGCAACGACCCCTCCCTGGTCCGGGAGGTTTGCCTGGCGCTGGCGCAGCTCCGCGGCGTCGCGGAGGAGGAGATGGCGGAGCAGACCTGCCGGAACGCCTGCGCGCTGTTCAAGGTTCCCCTGCCGGAAGGCCTGGCCTGACCGCCTTTCCATGTTTCTTTTTTATGTCGTAATTGTTCCTATTATTAAAATTCAAAGAACAACCTGCTTCAATTTATGTTATACTGCTCAGACCAGCCCGAAGGGAGGACGCCTGTGCACGGCCGCCTGATTCTCGCGTCCTCCTCGCCCCGGCGCCGGGAGCTGCTGGCCGCCATGGGCCTGGATTTCGCGGTCGAGAATCCCGAGGTGGACGAGGACATCGTGGGGACGCCAGAGGAGATGACCCGCGGGCTGGCGCGGCGCAAGGCGCTCGCGGTATCCGCGGCGCATCCGGGGGACACGGTGCTGGCGGCGGACACCCTGGTCTGCGTTTCCGGCGCCGTCTTGGGGAAGCCTGCGGACGCGGCGGACGCCGCGCGGATGCTGCGGCTGCTCTCCGGCGCCTGGCACGTGGTGCACACCGGCGTGTGCGTGATTGCCGGGGGGGAGGAGCAGCTGGGGCACGCCGTGACCCGGGTCAGGTTCTCCCCGATGACGGAAGCGGAAATCGCGTTTTACTGCGGCAGCGGGGAGCCCATGGGCAAGGCGGGCGCCTATGCCATCCAGGGGCTGGGCGGCATGTTCATCGAAGAAATTTCCGGCAGCTATCCCAACGTGGTGGGTCTTCCCACCGGGCTGGTCTACCGGATGCTCCGCCGCGCCGGAGCCTATCACATTGACGGAAATGAGTGACACATGGCCATCATCGCGCCGGATATCGGCATTGATTTAGGTACGTCCAACACCCTGGTGCACGTCCGCCGCAGGGGCATCCAGATCAACGAGCCCACCCTGCTGATCGTGACGGGCGCCGAGCGGCGTACCATCAAGGCCATCGGCCAGGACGCGCTGGCGCTGGTGGGCCGCACCACGGGCGGCGACGTGGCGGTGCGCCCCCTCCAGGACGGGACCGTCAAGGACTTCGATCTGACGGAAGCCATCCTGCGCTATTTCATTCGCAAGGCCATCGGGGTTTCCCACCTGGTGAAGCCCCGTGTGTACGTGACCGTGCCCAGCAAGGTTTCCTCCGTCGAAAAGCGCGTCATCCGCGAGGCGGCCGTCAGCGCGGGCGCGCGCAGGAACGCGGTCCATCTCATCGACAAGCCCTTCGCCTCCGCCTACGGCTCCGGCCTGCCCGTGTTTTCGCCGGAGGGCAGCATGGTGGTGGACGTGGGCGGCGGCACGACCGAGGTGGCGGTCATCGCGCTGGGCGGCATTGTGCTATCCCGCTCCCTCCCGGCCGC
>JAAZAQ010000252.1 GCA_012514225.1 Clostridiales bacterium
AGCATCTGCACCATCTGCATCAACCTGATCGGCGACGGGCTCCGGGACGCGATCGACCCCAAGAGCAGCGAGCGCTGAGGAGGAGAAGAATGGCCCTTCTTGAAATCAGAAACCTGAAAACCTTCTTCCGCACCAAGCGCGGCATCATCAAGGCCGTCAACGGCGCCAGCTACTCCGTGGAGCCGGGCAGGACCCTGGGCATCGTCGGGGAGTCCGGCTCGGGCAAGAGCGTGTCCGCGCTGAGCATCCTCAAGCTGCTGGACGGGAACGGGTACATCGAAAGCGGCGAAATCCTGCTGGAGGGCAGGGACATCTCGAAGCTGAGCATCAGCGAGATGTACAAAATCCGCGGGAACACGATTTCCATGATTTTCCAAGAGCCCATGACCAGCCTCAACCCCGTGTTCACGGTGGAAAAGCAGGTGGCCGAGCCCTTCATCGTCCACCAGGGCATGAGCCAGGAGCAGGCAAAGGCGCGGGTGCTGGACATGCTGCGGGACGTCAAAATCCCCAACCCGGAAATCGTCGCCCGCCAGTACCCCCACCAGCTCTCCGGCGGCATGCGCCAGCGGGTCATGATTGCCATGGCGCTGGCCTGCCGGCCCAAGCTGCTCATCGCCGACGAGCCGACCACGGCGCTGGACGTGACCATCCAGGCGCAGATCCTGCGGCTGATGAACGAGCTGAAGGAGGAGCACCAGACCTCCATCATGTTCATCACCCACGACCTGGGCGTCATCAACCAGATGGCCGACGACGTGGCGGTCATGTACTGCGGGCAGGTGGTCGAGATGGCGCCGGTGCGCACCATCTTCGACAAGAAGACCAAGTATTCACACCCCTACACCGAGGGGCTGATGCTGTCCATCCCCCGCATGGACACGCCCGCACACACCCGGCTGGAGGTCATCCCCGGCGCGGTCCCCCACCCGCTGGACCTGCCCCCCGGGTGCAAGTTCGCCCCGCGGTGCAAGTACGCGACCCAGAAATGCCGCGAGGAGGAGCCGGACATGTACAAGGTGGCGGAGAACCAGGAAATCCGCTGCTTCTATCCGGACAAGGAGGCCCGCCGCCATGGCTGAAAAGCGCGCGCTGTTCAAGATCACCAACCTCAAGCAGTACTTCCCCCTCAAGAAGAAGGGGCTGTACGTCAAGGCCAACGACGGCATCGACCTGAACATCTACGAGGGCGAGACGCTGGGCCTGGTCGGCGAGTCCGGCTGCGGCAAGTCCACCCTGGGCCGGACGCTGCTGCAGCTGTACAAGCAGACCGACGGCAAGACGATGTACAACGGCCGCTCCCTGCTGGAGGTCGCCCCCGCCTACGCGGACAAGACCGTCAGCGGCATGAAGGCCGCCAAGGCCAGGATGCTCCGGCTGCAGGAACAGTACGAGCGCATGGAAGCCGAGGTCCGGGGCAAGGGCTGGCTAGAGGAGGACGCGCCCGAGACGCCGGAGCGCTTCAAGGCGCTCACCGAGCTGGCCCAGGCGCGCAAGGAGGCCTATGACGCCACCTTCGACATCACCAGCATCGTGGGCGGCCTGGTCACCCTGTCCGACCTGGACCCGGTCATCGAGGTGCACAAGGAGCTGTTCGACACGGCCAAGGAGCGCAAGAAAATCGCCGAGAAGCGCTTCTCCGTCACCGTCCAGCTGGACGACCTGCGCTACCGCCAGCAGAAGAAGGGCAACGCCGGCCTGCAGCAGCGCGTCGACGCGCTGGAGGCCGAGCTGCACGGCCTGGACGCCCAGATTACCGAAAAGGACGCCCGGATGTGGGACATCCGCCAGCGCATCGACGCCCTGCGCACGCCCCACCTGGACGATCCCGCCTTCCGGCAGCTGGACAAGGACCGGGACGGCGCGGTGGACCTGGCGCGGCTGACCTACAATGAAATGCGCCACCTGCGCGTGGACATGCAGCTGATTTTCCAGGACCCCTATTCCTCCCTGGACGCGCGCATGACCGTCGGGCAGATTGTCGGCGAGGGCCTGCTGGCCCACAAGCGCTTCCTGCGCAACGACGACCGCATGAAGGAAAAGGTGCTCAAGGTCATGGACGACTGCGGCCTGGCGCCCTACTTCCTGCACCGCTACCCCCACCAGTTCTCCGGCGGCCAGCGGCAGCGCATCGGCATCGCGCGCGCGCTCGCGCTGAGCCCCAAGTTCATCGTCTGCGACGAGGCGGTCTCCGCCCTGGACGTGTCCATCCAGTCCCAGATCATCAACCTGCTCCAGCAGCTCAAGGACCAGGAAAACCTGACCTACCTGTTCATCACCCACGACCTGGCCGTGGTCAAGTACATTTCCGACCGCATCGCGGTGATGTACCTGGGCGTCATCGTGGAGCTGGCGCAGACCCAGGACATCTTCTCCTGCCCCATGCACCCCTACACCGAGGCGCTGCTTTCCGCCATCCCCACGGCGGACGAGAACACCACGCGGGAGCTGGTCATCCTGGAGGGTGACATCCCCAGCCCCGTGAACCCGCCCAAGGGCTGCAAGTTCCACACCCGGTGCAAGTACGCGACCGACATCTGCATGCACGTGGTGCCGGAACTGACCGAAATCATCCCCAACCACTTCGTCGCCTGCCACCACCGCCTGGAAACCGAATGCGAGCGGCGCTACCTGGCGCAGA
>JAAZAQ010000028.1 GCA_012514225.1 Clostridiales bacterium
CAGCGTCAGCATGTTCACCATGTCGTGCATGGCGGTCTGCACCTGGCTGATGTAGGGGGCGAAGCTGGCGCTGGTGTCCTGGATGAAGATGACGTCGAAATAGGCGTTGGGCTCCGGCCAGGAGAAGTTCAGCGTGCCGTTGAGCATCCGCTTGCACTCCTCCGCGGTCGCCGGGTTAATGACCAGCGTCTGGGTGACGTTGTTGAAGGCGCCGTAGGTATAGGCGGAAGCGCGCGGCAGGCCTGGCAGGGTGCCCGAAGCCAGGCCTCCCAGCAGCATGAGGGCCGCGAGGCAGACTATGAGGCTCCGTCTCACCGTCCGTCCGCCTTTCATCAGTTCCCGTCCGTCCTCCCTGGATTGTCAGTCTTTCCGCCGGCTTCCTCCGGTGGCGCGGTTCCCTCCTGGTTTAAAACCAGACCCAGGTATGTTTTGATATCCTCCTCAAGTGCGGTTTGCGTTTTCGCGCCGGTTTCCGGCGCGGCCAGTGTCTTTCCCTCCCGGTTCACCCAGAAGTGGACGGGGACTTTCTTTACGTCACGTAAAAAGGTCTCTGCCATTTCCGGGCGGTACAGGAGAACCTGGAAACGGCGGCCTGCCTTTTCAACAAAGGCGGCCAGGGTTCCGTCCGCGGGCGGCGTGGCATGGTTTGCCGCGATGCCGACAATCTGGAACTCGCCGGGTTCCCGCTCCTGCGTCAGGCGGCCGTACAATTCCATCTCCCCGGCGCAGGGACCGCAGTCGGTGGAAAAGACGGCCAGGAGGGTCAGGGCGGCGTTCTGGAAAATCCGCTCGTCGGCCGGGCTGCCGTCCAGGTCCGCCGTGGAAAAACGGAGAGGTCCGACCGGCGCCGGGAGGGTGTCGACCGTCGTTCGGGCGCAGCCTGACAGCAAGACCGCGCAGAGCGCGACCGCGCAGATGAACGCCGGATACCTTCTCATAAACCAAAAACGCGCGCTGCTGCGCGGGGGGAACACCTGGGGTCGCGGATATGGGCTGCCACTGCGCGGCGGCTTTTCATAAATCTTCCATGGGCCCGCGTCGGGTCATCGTGCGTCCTTCTCAGGCGGTCCATGCCGCTCTGGAACCGTTTTCAGCATTTTACAAAAAAATGTGTGATAAATCAAGTATACATTGATTGAAACGGCAATCTTTTGCAGATTCCGGACTTCTTCAGAAAGCCCGCCGCATCGCTTCACGCAGCGCCTCGGCGTCCTCGCCCGGGCGCAGGGCGCGCAGGGCGACGACCAGCCGTTCGCTGTCGCTCTCCCCGTGGCAGGTCACCAGCGTCAGCAGCCGGTCCCGGCTCTCGACCGCGACCGGGAACTGGAGGTCGGAAAAGGAGCGCAGCCTGCCGGCGTAGGTGAGCAGTTCCGCGTCGCTCCGGTAGTTGAGCGTAGCGATGGGGAAATAGCGGGGGTGGTCCGTGGCGTCGTCCACCAGGGCGATTGCGTAGGGGACGTACAGCTCGCTGCTCTCCGGCGTTTCCAGGGTGAAAAAGGGCTCCTCGCCCAGCAGCCCGTTCTCCGACAGCCGGTACAGCTTGCCGAACATCGTCCCGTTTTTCATGTTGTGCCCGTACAGGACGATGTTGCCGTCCCGGGGCGAAAAGGAGTTGCGCTGGTCCGCGAACACGCTGCCGGAGACGTTTTCCCGCCCCAGGTAATCGTGGGTCATGTAAAAGACATTGTCGCGCTGAACCACCGGCAGGTCGATGTCCCGGATGCCGGGATAGCGAAGCCATGCGGCGATGTCGGCGTTCCTTCCGCGCAGCGCGCCGAAATCCCGCGTGGGCGGCGCGGGCGGCGGCGCCGTGCTCAGCCCGGACGGACCGGCGGCAAGGGTATCCCCGGCCCTCTCATCCGCGTCATCGCCCGCAGCCGCGTTTTCCAGGTCGGTCAGACTTTCAGGCGGGGTTGCCGGCAGCGCGATTTGCCGGAGCTCCTCCAGCTGCCGCCGCAGGCTGGAGGCCTGCAGCGCGTAATGAACCAGCAGCACGACGGCGGCCAGCGCGAGCCCCGCGGCCAGCCAGAACACAAGGCGAGACGGGGACAGGCGCCGCCGCCCGCGCGGGCGGCGCAGGCGGTCGATGGTCCTGCCAATGTTTTTTCCCTGGTCCCGGGGTTGTTTTTCCGGTTCCTCGCGCAAGGTCTCCTCCGATAATCTTTCGTCGGCTGATGTCCGGCTGTATCCTAACACGCGGTCCGGCCGGTATCAAGAAGACTTCTTTGACCAGCCATTTCCTGATCGTTGATGGTGCGAAAATTGACATCCTTTTTACAATCCGATAGAGTATCCTGTGGCGTTGCGTCTTGTTCCGACGACGCGGCGCGGCGGAGGGCGACGTGAACCTGTACGATTTCTTCCATCTCCTGGGCGGCCTCGCGATGTTCCTCTTTGGCATGCATATCATGGGAGAGGCGCTGGAGCGCCGGGCGGGCAAGCGGTTGAAGCCCATCCTCGAGCAGCTGACCAGCAAGCCCGTCAAGGGCGTCCTGCTGGGCGCCGCCGTAACGGCGGTCATCCAGTCCTCCTCCGCCACCACCGTGATGATCGTCGGCTTCGTCAACTCCGGCATCATGCAATTGCGCCAGTCCATCCCGGTGGTGATGGGCGCCAACATCGGCACCACCGTGACCGCCTGGATTTTGTCGCTGACCGGCATCCGCAGCGACAGCTTCTTCATGACCCTGCTCAAGCCTGCCACCTTCTCGCCGCTCATCGCCTTTGCGGGCATCGTCCTGCTGCTGGCCTCGCGCCGCCGCCGGGACACGGCCAGCATCATGCTGGGGTTCGCGGTATTGATGTTCGGGATGGAGCAGATGTCCGGTGCCGTCTCCGGGCTGGCGCAGATGCCGGCCTTCCGGGAGCTGCTGGTGCTTTTCTCCAATCCCCTGTTCGGCGTCCTCGTCGGCGCCGTGGTGACGGCCGTCATCCAGAGCTCCTCCGCCTCCGTGGGCATCCTGCAGGCCGTCGCCAACACCGGCGCCATGACCTTTGGCGCGGCGCTGCCCATCATCATGGGCCAGAACATCGGCACCTGCATCACTGCGCTGCTCTCCTCCATCGGCGCCAACCGCAGCGCAAAGCGCGTGGGCATGGTGCACCTCTACTTCAACCTCATCGGCACCGTGCTGTTCCTGTCCGCCTTCTACGCGCTGGACGCGCTGTTCAGGTTCTCCTTCACCCAATTGCAGATCAACGCCTTCGGCATCGCCGTGACCCATACCACCTTCAACCTGGTTTCCACCGCCATCCTCTTTCCCTTCATCGGCTGGCTGGAATGGCTGGCGCGCAAGACCATCAGGGACAGCAAGCAGGCCGAGCAGCTGGAGGTGCTGGATCAGCGCCTGCTCAACTCGCCCTCCCTGGCCATTGAGCAAAGCCGCCGGCTGACGGTGGAGATGGCCCGGCTGGCCCAGCAGGCCTACCTGTTGTCGGACAGCCTGCTGGATACCTTCGACGCCAGGGTGGTCTCGCAGGTGGAGGACGCGGAGCAGACCATCGACCGCTACGAGGACCGCCTGGGCGCCTACCTGGTGCAGGTCAGCGCGCTGAACATGTCGGAGTACGAGAGCCGGGAAGTGTCCAAGCTCCTGCGCTGCATCGGCGACTTTGAGCGCATCGGCGACCATGCCGTCAACCTGACCGAGGTCGCGCAGGAGCTCAGCCAGAAAAGCATCGGCTTCTCCCCGGAGGCGGTCCTGGAAACCCGGACCATGCGCGCGGCCGTGCAGGAAATCCTGGATTTGACCATCCGCGTGTTCGGGGGCAACGACCCGGTTCTGGCGGAGAAGGTGGAGCCGCTGGAGGAGGTCATCGACACCCTGCGCGACAACATCAAGGCCAACCACGTCGAGCGGCTGCGCATCGGCGTGTGCACCATCGAGCTGGGCTTTGTGCTCAACGACCTGCTGACCAACCTGGAGCGCATCTCTGACCATTGCTCCAACGTGGCCGTCAACGTCATCGAGTACGAGGGCAGCGGCGCGTTTGACAACCACGACTACCTGCGCAGGGTGCATGACGGCCGGGCGGGCACGCTGTTCCAGCGCCAGTATGAGGAATACCTGCAGAAGTACGGCGTCGCCTGCGCGACCAATTTCTCCGGGAATGCCCCGGACGCCGAGACCGAAGCGACGATGGAGGGGCAGCTGCCGTGAACCTGCAGAAAGTATACGCGATGCCCATTTCGGACGTCTACCCGCTCTACGTGCAGAAGGCGGAGCGGAAGGGGCGCACGCGGGAGGAAGTGGACCAGGTCATCTGCTGGCTGACCGGGCACACGCTGGACAGCCTGCGCCAGGCGGTTCTGGACAGGGTCGGCCTGGAGGCTTTTTTCGACCAGGCCCCCCGGATGAACCCCAACGCGTCCATGATCAAGGGGGTCATCTGCGGGTGCCGGGTGGAGGACATCGAGGAGGAGACCATGCAAAAAATCCGCTGGATGGACAAGCTCGTCGACGAGCTTGCCAAAGGCCGGCCGATGGAGAAAATCCTCAGAAAATAAGCCGGGCTGCCAGACACACCCTTCAGCCGCCGATATCAGGCGGTTTTTTTGTGCCTGGCTCGCCGAATCCATTGACATTCCCGCCTGCGGGTGGTTTAATGTTGCCTGCCTTTTGGTTTAGCATATCTAAACCCGGGGCGGGGGAAAGTGATGGACATCGGTGCGACCCTGCGCAGCCTGCGGCTGTCGCGCAACCTGACCCAGGAAGACCTTGCCGACCGCTGCGAGCTGAGCAAGGGCTTTATTTCGCAGGTGGAGAATAACCTGACTTCCCCCTCCATCGCCACCCTCAAGGACCTCGTCGAATGCCTGGGGACCGACCTGAAGCAGTTTTTCAGCGAGGCGGCGCCCGAGAAGGTCGTCTACGGCAGGGAGGACATGTTCGAGAAGGAGGACCCCGACCTGCTACGCGGCGGCATCGTCTGGCTGATTCCCAGCGCCCAGAAGAACCGCATGGAGCCTATGCTGGTGACCCTGGGGCCGGGGGGCCGCACGGCGGAGTTCCCCGCGCACGGGGGGGAGGAGTTCGGCTACGTCCTCTCCGGCCGGGTGGTGCTGCGCTCGGGCAAGGCGCGACATGCGGTGTCAAGCGGGGAAAGCTTCTGCCTGCACCCGGACGCGCCGCACTTCATTGAAAACCCCGGAAAGCGGGCGGCGCGGTTCATCTGGACCTCGACCCCGCCGTCGTTTTGACCCATTACACGCGCTGGAGGGCAGGATGCAGGAAAGGCCAAGGCTGATCAACCTGGAAAACGTGTCCAAGGAGTACGACGGGGTGACCGTCCTGTCGGACATCAACCTGTACATCCGGAAAAACGAGTTTGTGACCCTCCTGGGCCCTTCAGGCTGCGGGAAGACGACCACGCTTCGCATTATCGGCGGCTTTGAGAAGCCGACGGCGGGCCGGGTCATCTTCGACGGGGAGGACATCACCCAGCTGCCGCCCTACAGGCGCCGCGTCAACACGGTCTTCCAGAAATACGCGCTCTTCCCGCACCTGA
>JAAZAQ010000253.1 GCA_012514225.1 Clostridiales bacterium
CGCAGCCCGGGAAGGCCTCCCGCAGCGCTTGGGCGGAAGCCCGGTATTCCTCCGCCGTGTAGCGGCGGCGCATGCGCCGGAGCACCGTGTCGGAGCCCGACTGCAGCGAGAGGTGGAACTGCGGGCATACCGCCGGGATGCCCGCAAGCGCCCGGGCGAAATCCCTTGTCGCCACGACCGGCTCCAGCGAGCCCAGCCGCAGCCGGGGCAGGCCGGGCGCCGCGGCGGCGCGGACCGCGTCCAGCAGGGTCGCCTCGTGCAGGTCGCGCCCGTAACTGCTCAGGTGGATGCCGGTCAGCACGATTTCGCGGTAGCCCGCGCCGAGCAGCCGCAGCGCCTCCGCCCGGATGTTTTCCGGGCTGCGGGAGCGGATGCCGCCCCTGACGCTGGGGATGATGCAGTAGGCGCAGAAGCGGTCGCAGCCCTCCTGGATTTTCATGACCGCCCGCGTCCGGCCCTCCTGGCTGGAAATCCGCAGCTCCTCGAAGGGCGCGCTGCGCACGTCCTCCACCGCGACCACCAGGCGGTCTTCCGCAACGGCCCGCTCCAGCAGCTCCACCACCCGCTCGCGGTGCCTGTTGCCCAGGATCAGCCGGGCGCCCAGCCCGGCCAGCTTCTCCGCGTCCTTCTGCGCCAGGCAGCCCGCGGCGACCAGCAGGGTGCCCGGGCTTTGCCGCAGGGCGCGGTGCAGCGCCTGGCGGCTTTTCTGCTCGCCCGCGGCGGTCACCACGCAGGTGACCACCACGCTGACGTCCGCCGGCTCGCCGGACGCCACCCGACGGTAGCCGGCCTCCTGGAACTTTTCCAGCATCGCCTGGGCGTCGTACTGGTTCACCTTACAGCCCAGGGTGTGAAACGAAACGGTCTTGGCCAATGAACGTCCTTTCGCTCAGCGCCCGGCGAAGTCGTCCGCCAGGGCCAGCAGCATCGCGATGGCGGCGACGCCGGCGGTCTCAGTGCGCAGCACCCGGGGGCCCAGGGTGACGGGGACGGCCGGCATCGCCCGGATTTCCTCCGGCGTGAACCCGCCCTCCGGCCCGATGACCAGGGCGACGTCGTCCGCGCCCCGGTAGGCCGCCCGCAGGGTCTGCCCGCGCTCCATCTCATAGGGCACCAGCGCCTGCCCGTGCCGGGGCAGCCGGGCCAGCAGGGCCTCAAAGCCGAGGGTGTCCTCCACCCTGGGCACGACCGTCCGCCCGGACTGCATCGCGGCCTCATGCGCAATCCTGTTCAGGCGCTCCGCCTTCCTGCCCTCGCCCTCCGGCCGGGGCACGCTGCGCGCGAACACGCAGGGCACGATGGCGAAGACGCCCAGCTCCGTCGCCTGCCGCACCACCTGCTCCAGCTTCTCGCCCTTGGGCAGCCCCTGGTAGAGGGTGATGGCGGTGCGGGCCTCGCTGCCCGGCAGGGGCGAGAGCAGCCGCGCGAAGGCGGCGTCCCCCCGGGTCTCCAGCGTCGCCCGGTACCGCCGCCCGCCGACGACGGCCTTCATCGCGTCGCCCGGGCGCATCCGCAGCACCCGCAGCGCGTGCCGGGCGTCCTCGGGGCCAAGCGGCGCCAGCCCGTCCGTCTC
>JAAZAQ010000254.1 GCA_012514225.1 Clostridiales bacterium
GCTGGTGGAGGAGACGGTCAGGGCGGTCTGCGGGCTGTTCCGATAACTGCCGGGCAAGGGCTCGGGCCAAGGGAGATACCGGGTGGAAGAACTGCTCACGACGCGAAATCTCAGCAAAACCTACTCCGGGGTCCGCGTTCTCCAGAACGTGGACTTTGACCTGAGAGCCGGCGAAGTCCACGCGCTGGTGGGGGAAAACGGCGCGGGGAAGACGACCCTGATCAAAATCCTGACCGGCGTTGTCAGGCCGGACGCGGGCGGGGAGATTTCCGTCGGGGGCGTGCCGGTGCCCAACATGACGCCCCTGAAATCCCGCCAGATGGGCATCTCGGCGATTTACCAGGATATCAGCCTGTTTTCAAACCTCTCCGTCGCCGAAAACATCTGCGCGGGCCTGAAGCGAAAGGGACTCCACAACGCCCGCAGCGTGAGGGACACCGCGCGCGGGACGCTGGCCCAGATGGGGCTGGACATGGACCTGGACGCGCGCATGGGGGACGTTTCCCTGGGCCAGCAGCAGCTGGTGGCCATCGCCCGCGCGATTACCTTCAACGCGAAAATCCTGATCATGGACGAGCCGACCGCCGCGCTGTCCTCCGGCGAGGTGGAGATGCTCTACGACATCGTCAAACGGCTCAAGGCGAAGGGCCTGGGGATTATCTACATTTCCCACAAGTTCGACGAGATTTTCGCCATCGCCGACCGCGTGACCGTCCTCCGGGACGGCCATTTGATTGAGACCGGGCCGGTGAGCGCCTATAACAGGCAGAAGCTCATCAACCTGATCGCGGGCAAGGAGCTGCTCTACACGCCCTACGCCCGCGGGCAAAGCGGCGGGGAGCGCCTGTTTGAGGTGGAAGGCCTGACCTGCGAGCCGCACTTCCGGGATATTTCCTTTCACGTCGACCGGGGCGAAGTGCTGGGCATAACCGGCCTGGTGGGCGCCGGGCGCTCCGAAGTCGCCCAATGCGTTTTCGGCCTGCTCAAGCCCGACGCGGGGACGGTGCGCCTGAACGGGCGGGTGCTGGGCATCAGAAACGCGCGGGACGCCATCCGGGAAGGGGTTTGCTACCTGCCCGAGGACCGCCATACCCAGGGGCTCTTCATGCCCATGAGCGTCCGGGAAAACGTGAACGTCTCCAACTACCGGAAGGTGCTGGGGAGGTTCCGCCTGATTTCGCCCAGGGCGGAAAACGCGGCCGCGCTGGCGTATATCTCGTCCCTGTCGGTCAAGCCGGCCCTTCCGGACGCGCCGGTCCACCGCCTGTCGGGCGGGAACCAGCAGAAGGTGCTGGTCGGCCGGTGGCTTAACGCCGAGCCCAGGGTGTTCATCGCCGACGAGGTGACCAGCGGCGTGGACGTGGCGGTCAAGGCGGAGATTCACCGCCTGCTTCGGAGCCTGGCCGACGACGGCATCGCCGTCGTGCTGATATCCAGCGACCTGGACGAGGTGCTGGCCGTTTCGGACAGGATTGTGGTGATGCGCAGGGGAGCCCTGGCCGGGGAGCTGGAGGCGAAGGACGCGACCCAGGAAAGAATCCTCGAGCTGAGCATGCTGTGAAAGGAACGACGCTTTGCGGGCACTGATACGAAAAAGCAAAAGGGAGCTGCTGCTCATCGCGGTCATCGCGATGCTGTTCGTGGTTTTCCATCTCATCAGCGGCAGCTTTCTCTCCTATGTCACGCTCGCCAACGTCCTGAGCGGCTACGCCATCTACGGCATCATGGCCATCGGCATGATGCTGATCATCTCCACCGGCAATATCGACGTCTCCGTCGGCGCCCAGCTGGCGGTCGTGTCCATGTCGGTCAGCGCGCTGGTGGACGGCGGGGTCATCGACAGCGTCCCCGCCGCCGTTCTGTTCAGCGCGGCCATCGGGGCGGCGCTGGGACTGGCCAACGGCTTGCTGGTATCCGCGCTGAAGCTGCCAGCCATCATCGTCACCCTGGGCACGATGAACATCATGCGGGGCATCCTGCTGCTGGTCGCCGGCTCCAGCTGGAACACGGGGCTGCCGATGTGGTTCAAGTCCATCGCGCGCACGGTGCCTTTCGACCTGCGGCTGAAGATGACCGTCTATATCTGGCTCATCCTGTGCGCGGCCGCCTATTTCCATATGTACCGGACGGTTTCCGGCCGGAAAATCCTTTCCGTTGGCGCCAACCCGGAGGGGGCGCGGCGCATCGGCTACAGCCCCGGCGCGTCCTACGTGCTCACCTTTGTGATTACAGGGGTCACCTGCGGCATCGGCGGCCTGCTGTACTCCTCCAACGTCGGCATGGCCCAGCCCATCGCGGGCCTGGGCTACGAGATGACCCTGATCGCCGCGGTTGTCATCGGGGGCACCAGCTTCACCGGGGGGAAAATCTCCATCCTGGGCACCTTTCTGGGCGTCGTGCTGCTGTCCGTCATCGAGCGGGGCATGGTCATCTCCAAAATCCCGGTGTACTGGCAGGAACTGGTCAAGGGCGCCGTCATCATCATCGCCATTTCCCTGTCCGCGCTGTCGGCCGTCGCGCCCGGGAAAGGGCGGGGAAGGCGGGTCTCCGGGGAGGTGTCGCGTGGATAGGCTCAAGCGCTTCGCCCGGTCGGACGTGGCCGCGATGGTGCTGCTGGCGGCGCTCATCCTGGGCGTTTTCGGCGCCCTGAACCCCGTGTTCCTAAGGCCGGTCAACCTGGTCCAGTATGTCAACAACGGCGTGGTATTGGGGTTTATCACCATCGCCCTGTCCACCAGCGTGATTGCCGGGCATTTTGATTATTCCGTCGGCGCGATGACCGGCTTTGGCACGGTGTTCATGGCCCTGCTGCTGCGCGGCGGCATGCACGTCGCGCTTGCGCTCCCGCTTTGCCTGCTTTCGCTGCTGTTGTTCGGCGCCTTGAACGGGGTCATCGTGGGCTTTCTGCGGGTTCCGGGGATGCTGGCGACCCTGGGGACCTCCTCGCTCATCTACGGGATTTCCCTCGTGCTCACGCAGGGCCAGGCCATCGGCGCCAATTCCGAGGCGTACAAGGTCTTCGGGAAAAGCGACCTGGGCACGCTGCCCTTCGGCATCGTGCTGCTGGCGGTCGTCTTTGCCGCCAGCGCCGTCTTCCTGTCCCGCACGCGGACGGGGCGCCGCTGGTACCTGATCGGCACTTCCCCGGAGAGCGCGCGGTTCGCCGGCATCAGCTACCGCAAGGAAACGCTGCTGGTTCATGTCTTTTCCGCGTGCATGTGCTTTTTCGGCGCGCTCATCCTGGGCTCCCGCATGGCTTCCGGGCGCGCGGACATCGCCGAGGGCTACGTGCTGCAGGCCGTGACGGCCGCGGTGTTCGGCGGCATCAGCATCAAGGGGGGCTCCGGCACCATCGCCGGCGCCCTGCTGGGCGTCCTGACCTTCACGCTGCTCACCAGCGGCTTTACGATGATCGGCCTGTCCCAGTTCTACAAGCAGGTGACGACCGGCGCCCTTCTGGTCCTCGTCCTGCTGGTGCGCAACCGGCACGCGATTTTCCCGCCGCGGAAATGACCCGCCCTTCCCCCGCCTGAAAGAAGGCGATGCCTTCAAAAAATACAAGGAGGAAACAACCATGAGGAAACTGCTGGCACTGACCCTGTCCCTGCTGATGCTCCTCAGCGCCACCGCGTTCGCGTCCAGCGGCGAGGACATCCAGACCGAGGTTACCGGCGAGGTGGACGTGGCGTTCGTCACCTTCATGACCGGCATCCCCTACTTTGACGACGCCTGGAGCGGCGCGTCAGCCGCGGCCCAGGAGCTGGGCCTGTCCATCGGCTACTACGGGCCGGCGTCCAACGACACCCCCGGCCAGATTGCCATTGTGGACGACCTGATTACCAAGGGCATCAAGGCCCTGGTCATCACCTGCATGGACTCCGAGGCGGTGGTGCCCACCATGGAAAAGGCCCGCGAGGCCGGAATCATCGTGATTACCTGGGACCTGGACGTGTCCGACCCCAAGGGCCGCGACTTCTTCGCCAACCTCTGCTCCAACGAGGAGATGGGCGAGTTCATGGTGGACAAGATGTACGACGCCCACCTGGAGACGCTGGGCGACGCGTACGAGTGGGCCATCATCACCTCCTCCCTCACCAGCGAGCAGATGGTCGCGCGCGCCAACTACATGGTCGAGTACGCCAAAGGGAAGTACCCCAACCTGAAGTTCGTCGGCCTGGAGTCCGGCGGCAGCGACGCGCTGAAGAACTACAACGCGGCGGTTTCCCTGATGCAGGCCAACCCCGAGCTGAAGGTCATCATGTCCAACGCCTCCGACGCCCTGGGCCCCATCGCGGAGGCGATTGAGGCGGAAGGCCGGATCGGCGAGGTGTACGGCACGGGCATGACCACGCCCAACATGGCCAAGCCCGGCTATGCCAGCGGCGCCATCATCGGCGGCGCGATGCTGTGGTCGCCGGCCAAATGGGGCCGCTTCGGCGTGACCCTGGCCAACGAGGTGCTCAAGGGCGTGAAGTTCCCCATGGGCGAGCCCTTCACCATCCCCGGCTTCCCGGACGCCGTCCAGTTCGCGGCCGACGAGTTCCGCTACAACGAGCTGCAGGAATACACCAAGGACAACATCAACGACTTCAATTTCTGACGCATGGCAGACGCGGCGCCGCGGGCGGAACCGCCCGCGGCGCCGGCTGAAGGGAGGCGCTCGATGCGCTACATTGACCTCACCGGGCAGCTGTCCAACCGGATGTGGCAGTTCGGCCCGCCGTTTCCGCAGTTGAACATTGAGGAAAAACACGGGTTCAAGGAAGGGTTCGGCGAGTTTTCCTACACGGCCATCGAGGGGCTGCACGGCCTGTGCGGCACCTATGTGGAAACGCCCGCCCACTACCTGGGGTATGAGAACAGCTACCTGATTGACGACGTGCCGCTTGAGAAGCTGGTCAACCTCGACTGCGTCGTCCTCAACGTCCGGAACCCCGGGAAGGACGGCGCGGGGCGGATGGTGGTCGACCTGCCGGACCTGCTGGCCTGCGGGAACGCGGAGGCGATCCGCCCGGGCGACGCGCTGCTGGTCGGCGTGGGGTGGGGCGACGAGAAATGGTTCTCGCAGGAGCATTTTCCCCGCTCCCCCTACTTCACATACGAAGCGTTCATGTGGCTGCTGGAGAAAAGCCCCTGCGTCATCGGAACGGACACCTCCTCCTGGGAGAACCTGTCCAGCCCCGCCGGCTTCTTCGACGCGTTTTACAAGCAGGACATCCTGATGCTGGCGGGCCTGCGCAACCTGGCCGCCGTGACGGCGCCGCGGGTCAAGCTCAGCATCCTCCCCCTGCGGGTGGAAAACTCCTGCGCCTCGCCCTGCCGGGTTTTCGCCGTCCAGGAAGGGGGCTGAAGCCCGCCCGCGCCCGGGCGCTGCGGCCGCATCTGATTCCGGACAAGCGGGGGGACGCGCCCGGCTTCTTCCCGAGGTTTGACTTTTTGTGTTGAAAGCCTTACAGTAATCCCGGTTTATTTGGGCGCTCCAATCATCATTGCAAGGCATTCCCGCCTGATATACGATCATGGAAAAGAGAGGATAATGATTTGACGCCGAGAGAGAGAATATTGCGCAGCATCCGGTGCCAGGAGACGGACCGCGTCGCGGTCTCCCCGTTCATCTGGGTCAGTTACGCCAACTGGTATTTCAAGGCGGCCTATGCCCAGGCGGACGAGGCGCTGGACAGGAAGGTGCTTGAGATTTACCAGGATTTCGGCTTTGACCCCATCGTCCGCACCTGCGGCGGGTCCAGCGCGAACGCGCAGAAGTCCGGGGACGGCTGGGAAATCCGCACGGAAGAGCGGGTCATTTCCGCGGACGAGCGGGAGGTGCGCACCAGCGTGCTCACGCCCGGCGGCACCCTGTCGCAGCTCAAACGCTACCAGCGGGTGTCCCCCTACGAGGTCGTGGAGGCGGAGACCGAGTACCTGCTCAAGAGCCTGGACGACGTGGAAACGCTGATGGCCTGGCAGCCGGAGGTGGAAGAGCTGGATTTCTCCCGCATCAGCCGCTGCCGCCAGATGCTGGGTAGCCAGGGGGTCACCGCGCCCTGGATGCAGGGTGTCTTCAACACCTGCGCCCGGCTGACGGGGCTGGAAAACCTGATGATTTGGGCATACGAGGACCCGGAGGCCTACCGGCGGCTGATGGAGTACACCTGGCGCCGCACCGCCAAGCGGGGTCGGCAGATGGCCGCGGCGGGCGCGGATATCCTCAGCTACGAGGGCAACATGGCCACCGGGACGATGACCGGGCCCGCTTTCTTCAGGGAGTTCGTACTGCAGTACGAGCAGGCCGCCATCAAGGAAATCCGCGAGGGCGGGGCGGAAATCCTGTACCACAACTGCGGGGACTGCAACGCGATGCTGGAGGCCTACAACGAGCTGGGCATCAGCGCGCTGGAAA
>JAAZAQ010000255.1 GCA_012514225.1 Clostridiales bacterium
CAAAACGTCCAGAATCAGCCGCAGGTTCAGCCCCACGCCTTCCATCACGGCGCGGAGCATGTCGTTTCTGCCCTGGCGGGCGGTCAGGCCGATGAAGCATCCGCTCGCGTCCGGGTTCCACCAGGGGCTGCGCTCGCCCAGCAGGTAGGGCAGAAACAACAGTCCCCCGCTGCCCGCGGGCACTTCCCGCACCATTTCCGGCAGCTGCTTGTAGAAGTCCGCTGGTTTCATTTCGGAATACAGCGCGCCGGCCGCCCAGTTGAGCGCCTGCCCGGCCATCTGCACCGCGCCCAGGGCGATGTACCGCCTGCCGTCCAGGTGCATCAGGGTGAAGGTGCGCTCCTCCGGGTCGGAATAGGGCGTATCCCCCAGGGTGGCAATCCAGCCGGAGGTGCCCAGCGCGGCGTAGGCCTGGCCGGGCTCGTGGATGGCCGCGCCGGCGGTAGCGCAGGCGCCGTCGCCCCCGCCCATGATCACGGGTGTGCCCTGCAGCAGCCCGCAGGCTTCGGACGCCTCCCGTGTCACCGTACCCGCGTTCGCGAAGGAGGGCAGCAGCTCCGGCATCTTCGCGGGGGAGAGGCCGGCGCTCTCCAGGATTTCATCCGACCAGCCCATCGTTTCCAGGTCGAAACACCCCAGGTGCGAGGCGTCGGAATAGTCGCTCCGCATCCGGCCGGTCAGCCGGAACACCAGGGTGTCCTTGGGCTGGAGGAAGCAGGCGGTCTGCCGGTACAGTTCCGGCTCGTGGGCCTTGAACCAGGCCATCTTGGCGACGCCCAGGGCGGCGCTCAGCCGCTGCCCCGTCCGCTCGTACACGCGCCGCAGGCCGACTTCCCCGGCGATGCGGGCGGCTTCGGCGTCCGCCCGCTGGTCCGCCCAGATCATCGCCGGCCGCAGGGCGCGCCCGTCCCGCCCATAGGGCAGGCAGCTGTTCATCTGCGCGCTGAAAGAAACGGCCAGCACCTCCCCGGCGCGGACGCCCGGCTGCCCCAGCAGGCTGCGCGTCGCGGCGCAGAAAGCGGACCACCAGTCCTCCGGGTTCTGCTCGGCGGCCTTGTCAAAGGGGTAGGCGGTCGGGTAGGGGACGGTGGTCTCGGCGACGATCGTGCCGTCCGTGCCGTACAGCACGGCCTTGTCCCCGCTGGTGCCCAGGTCGTGAGCCAGGAGGTACGCCATCAATGGAAAACCTCTTTATCTTATTACTGCCTGTTGATATGGAAAGGGTCGTAGGGCTGCTGCGGGGGCGGCGCGGGCGGTATGTCCGCCGTTTGCTTCCTTCGGCCGATCGCCGGGATGAAAATAAGCGCGCCGCCCACGGCAATCAGCGCCAGCGGGACGAGCTTCAGCTTTTGCCACAGGCTGGCGCTCATCAGCGGCGTGCTGCCCAGGGAGACCAGCGCCAGCAGGATGGCGAGCGGCACCATCAAAATCGCGGGGATGAGGCGGTTTCGCAGCAGCAGGGCAAACAGCGAAAAGAGGATGCAGGCGGCCAGGAACAGATGGGTGACCAAACGGTGCCACTGCACCCTTCCGAAATAATCCAGTAGGGTAATCTTTCCGTCCTTGACCAGCGAGAACACGGGGGAGAGCCAGGTGACCATCTCCTCCACGCGGATGGACAGCTCATAGACCGCCCAGCCCATCAGCAGCAGGGCGCCCCAGAACACCATGCGCCGCCCGGTGGTTTCAAGCGGGGTGACGGCCATGCCTCTCCTCCTTTTTCCGCCCCCAGTGTAGGCGCTGCACCCCCGGCTGTCAATCGCGCCGGGCGCCTACACAGCCTGCTTTCTTGACGCTCCGGCAGGGCGATGATAGGATGACTCGACGGACAAGCGCAAAGGGAGGTGAGGGCGCTGCGCAGTTCTATCGTCGCGGCGCTGCTGGCCCTCGCCCTCCTGTTTCAAGCGACGCCCGCCCCCGCGCAGGCGCCGGACGAGGGGGGCGTCCTGCGCGCGCTGCTGGTGGCCTGCGATGATTTTGTGACCCAGCCCGACACGGCGCCCTCCTCCTACAACAACCTCATCGCCCTGCGCCGCGCCCTGCTGCGAGACGTGCGCGGCTACCGCTCCATCCGCGTCAGCCTCAACCAGGCGCTGGACGGGGAGGGTTTCCGCGCGCTGGCTGGCGAGGCGTTCTCGGGCGCCGGCCCCCTGGATACAAGCCTGGTCTATCTGAGCACCCACGGCCTGCAGTCTGATGACGGGCAGGACTTTGTCGCCCTGATGAGCGACGGCGCCAGGGAAACCGGCCTGTCCGGCACGGACATCCACCGCGCCCTGCAAGGCGTCCCGGGCACCAAGGTGCTCATCCTGGACGCCTGCTTCAGCGGCGCCGCCATCGGCAAGGGGCTGGACGAGCCGCGCGTCTCTTCACCTTTCACGGGCTCTGATTTCAAGGTGCTCACCAGCGCCGGGGGAGCCGAGCCCAGTTTTCTATGGACTGACGGTGCGGGCACGGTGCGCGGGGGCAGCTATTTCGCCCAGGCGCTGGCGGACGGGCTCAACGCCTTCGGCGGCCTGGCGGCGGACGGCAACGGCGACGGCACAATCACCCTGTCCGAGCTTTACGCCCATCAGCTGCGCGCCTACGGCGCGTCCACGCCGCAGGTGTATCCGGAGGGGGACGACACCGCCGTCTTCATCGCCTCCCGGACGGACCCGGGCCTGCCCCGGCCGCTGACCCAAATGGAGTTCGCCTCGCGCGCGCTGAAGCACGAAGGGGAATCGCTCGATTTTTCCTATACCCTCCACGAGCCGTCCCGGCTGGCGTACCAGCTGGTTTATGAACTGGACGGCGCGTGGCGCTTCGGCGTGCCGCAAAACATCTCCGAGGAAGGCGTCCTCCCGCCGGGGCGCCGGCAGGTCTCCCTCGGCGTTCAGCAGGGGATGGCGGGGCTGTCCGGCTATCTGCTGCTGTTCGTCGTCGCCGTGGACGAGGACCGCGCGCGCCCGCTGTCCTGCGTCCTGCTCAGCGTGCAGACCAAGCCGCTGGACCCGGCGCTGTCGCTGGCGGTGGCGCCCGCGTTCCGCCCCGGCATCGGGGAGGAGGCCTCCTTTGTCGTCCGGCATACCGGCGCGGTATCGCTGTCCGCCCGGATTCTGGACGCGGAGGGCCGGCAGGTCAGGGCCCTCTGGCTGGATGAGCCCAGTCGCCCCACGCACCTGAAAAAGGAAGGCTCCACCCTTTGCTGGAACGGGAAGAACGACGCGGGGGAACCCGCGCCGCCGGGCGCCTATTTCCTGGCGGTCTCCGCGACCGCCGGCGGGGCGCGCTACGCCGCGCCGCCCGCCGCGTTTGAGCTGCTGCCCTGAGGGCGCCCGGACTGTGGGCGCCGGTAAACAGGCGGAGTTTCCCGTTTTTACAACATCAAAGGAGCGTCCGAGGACGCTCCTTTGACATTTTAATGCGCCTGCGGGCGCTGCCTTGCCCCGCCTACCATTCGATGCCCTCGCGCGCGGCCTGCCCTTCCCCGAAGGGGTGCTTGACCGCCGCGACGTCGCTCACATAATCCGCGCGTTCGCGCAGCCAGTCGGGGGCACCGCGCCCGGTCACCACGGCGTCGCCGCTCTCCAGGGCGGCGTCCAGCAGCCTTTCCGCGTCCGCCCGGCCCACCATCCGCGTCGCCAGCGCGACAGCCAGTTCGTCCAGCACTGTCAGATCGGGCCGCAGCGACCGGACCTTCTCCCTCAGCTCCGACACGGCCCGGCTTTGCTGTTCTCGCGCTTCCTCCAGCTCCGGTTCCGTCATGCGGAACACAAAACCCTCCATGCGCGCGCCTTCGAACAGGGTCACCCGCCCGAACTGCCGGAGCGCCCGCAGTTCCCCGGAGGTGCCGTCCTTCATGAACTGGGCGATGAGCACCGTCCTGCCGTGGCCCAGCATGCGCAGCGCCAGGCCCATGGCGGCGGTGGTCTTCCCCTTCCCGTCCCCGGTGTACAGGTGCAGCAGGTGCCTTGCCATACGGTGCCTCCAAAAGCGTATTTTCGGTTCCGGGGGCGCCGGGGCGGCGCCCGGCAGGGTACAATCCGGGTGGAGGAAAAGCGGATGGAACGGGACGGAAGCCTGGGCGCGGAGGAAATCCTGCTGTTCGGCGGCCAGCCGGCGCTGTTTTCGCTGTACCTGTCGCTGCGGCGCTTCATCCTGGACAACCTGGGGCCTTGCGAGGTGCGGGCGCACCGGACCATGGTCTCCTTCCGCGCGCCCCGGCCCTATCTCTGGGTGTCCCCGCCCGGCTTCCGCGCGCCCGGCGCCGGCACGCGGACCCGGCTGACGCTCAGCTTCTCCTCCGCCCGGCCGACGGGCAACCCGCTGGTCAGCCAGACGGTGCCCATCCGCGCGGGGCTGTACACCAACCACCTGGTCCTCGACTCGCCGGACGCGCTGGGGGAGGACCTGCTGGACCTGCTGCGCGCCTCCCTGGCGCTGCGCAACCCCATCAAGGAGAAAAAGCCATGAGCGTTTACGATTATACCGCAAGGGACCTGTCGGGACGCGACGTCCCCCTGTCGGACTACCGAGGCCGGGTGCTGCTCGTCGTCAACACGGCGACCCACTGCGGCTTCACCCCGCAATATGAGGGCCTGATGCGCCTTTATTCCCTCTACCGGGCGCGGGGCTTTGAAATCCTGGACTTCCCCTGCGACCAGTTCGGCGGGCAGGCGCCGGGGACCGGGGAAGAGGTCCATGCCTTCTGCGTCAACCGCTATGCCATCGCCTTTCCCCAGTTCGACAAGGTGCTGGTCAACGGCAGGGAGGCGCACCCCCTCTTCCGCTACCTGAAAAAAGAGTTGCCGGGCATGGCGGGCGGCACCGTCAAATGGAACTTCACCAAGTTCCTCGTCGACCGCCAGGGGCGTCCGGTGCGGCGCTTCAGCCCGAATACGGAGCCGGCGGCCATCGAGGAGCATATCGAGGCCCTGCTGTAGCGGGGGCTTACTCGCTCAGCGGCTCGCCCTCCCCGGCGGGCGCCCAGCCGATGATGAACCGTTCGTGGGTTACAAGCGCCAGGCGCTCCCCGGCCTGCCACGCCGGCGGGGGCAGGTTGGCGTCCCAGTAAAACAGCCGCTCCCGGTATTCCTCCCGCCCGCCCCCCTTCGCGCGCACGGGGAAGACGCGCACGCCCTCGCGCTCGACCGCCGTCTCCTCCCGGGATTCGAAGTCGACCACGCTGCGGCGGCTCCTGCCGGTCAGGGCGCCGGACACAAAATCGGCGTACCGCTTCAGGGGCAGCAGGCACACCGTCACGGAAAAGAGGAGGACGGCGCCCAGCAGCGAAAACAGCAGCGGGGTCAGCCAGGCGAGCCGGCGGGCAAAGCTCCAGGCAACGCCGGAAAGCAGCGCCGCTTCCGGCGCCAGCCAGCACAGGATTCTTCGCTTCAGCTGCCCCCGCAGGGCGTCCGCGTCCTCAGTTTTATACATTCTTCCTCCGCCTGGGCATCATACAGGAAACCGGTCGGCCTTGTAAACGCGCGGCGCCGCCGGTGAACCACCAAAACCGGGTAAAATCCGGCGAAACCTGCCCGGAACGCGGTGGGTGGAGGAGGAAAGCATGGCCAAGCTGGAGCGCGAGCTGCGGGGGGATTTCGACCTGTTTCTGGAACACGTCCACAAGGGCATCGTCGGCGGCTCCATCTCCGCCTCCTTCGAGGACGGCAGCGACTGGCGCAACGGGGAGGACCGGGTGGCCTTCCGCGTCTACGAGCGCTATTCCTGGATTGGCGGCAACCGGGTCAGCCTGTCGGTCACCCTGGCGGGCAACGGGAACAGCCTGTTCCTCAGCGCCATCACCTCCGGCGGCTCCCAGGCGCTGTTCTTCAAAATCAACACCTTCGGCGAGAAGAGCTTCCTCAACAAGCTCAGCGACCTGGTGAACCGGTACCCCGGGACCTAAGGCCAGAGGCGGCGGGCGCCGCCTGAGGGGATTCCCCGGTTAAATCCTTCGGGCTTCAGCCGGCGGCGTTGCCGCCGGCCTTCGCTTTTTCCGCTCCGGCGCCCTCCAGCCGGTCCAGCAGCGACAGGCGCAGCAGGTCGAAGGCGGCCTGCGCCGCGGCGACGCGGTAATAATCCGCCCCGCGGCTGGGCAGCGTCTGCGCGTAGCGGCGCGTCTCCCCCGGCAGCGACACCGCACAGGCCGCCTGGGTGCCGGACAGGGCGGTGACCAGGCAGACCTCCGTTCCCAGCGCCGCCTTCGCCTTTTCCGCCAGGAGGGCGCAGGCGTCGGCCGGGCTTTCCGGCAGGGTTTCCCCGGGCGCCGCCAGGGCGGTCAGCGCATCCATTGACGGCGCGGACAGGCAGGGGCCGCACACCGCTGCGCCGCCCCGGGCGGACTGCAGGCGCAGCGCGGCAAGACCGCCCCCGCCCGCCTCCAGGAAGGAGGCCTTGTACCCGGCTCTTGCCAGCAGCTCCGCGACCACTGTCTCCAGGTCCGGCACGTCCACGCCATAGGCGTGGCGGCCCAGGCGGGCGAGCGTCTCCCGGACGGCCGGCTCGGTCAGTTCCAGGGCCTCCTCCCGCGTTTTGGCCCGCGCGGTCACGCGCACCATCGCCTCGCCCTCCCTGGCATAGGGCGCGAGGGTGGGGTTGACCCCGTCCCGGATGAGGTCAGCCAGCATCTCCTCCATCCGCGACTCGCCCAGGGAGACCACCCGCACCACGCGGGAAAGCAGGACGCTGCCGGAGAACTGCCGCAGGAAGGGGACGACCAGGTTGTCGAACATCGGCCGCATTTCCCGGGGCGGACCCGGCATCAGGACGGCGGTGTGCCCGTCGTCGTCGAACACGATGCACCCCGGCGCGGTTCCTTGCGGGTTCTTCAGCAGGATGCCGCCCTCGGGCAGCAGCGCCTGCTTTTCGTTGCTGGGCGGCATGGGGCGCCGGGTCAGCGCGTAGTAGCCCCGGATTTCCGCCAGCGCCTCCGGGTCGTGCCGCAGCTCCCGCCCAAAGCAGGCGGCGACGGCTTCCCGGGTCAGGTCGTCGGAGGTCGGCCCCAGCCCCCCCGTGAACAGCAGGATTTCCGCCCGCCCCATGGCGGCTTTGATGGCCTGCTTCATGCGCTCCAGGTTGTCGCCCACCACGGTCTGCACGTACAGGTCCAGCCCCAGCCGGGACAGCCCCTGCGCCAGGTACTGCGCGTTGGTGTTGAGCACGTCCCCCAGCAGCAGCTCCGTGCCCACGCAGATGATTTCGCAGCGTTTCCGGTCCATTTCCGTTCCTTCCGCCTTCCTTCGGCGCGACGCGCCGGGGCCATTATAATCCATCTGTTGCCCTTTGGCACCGCCGTTCCAAACCGCCGTTCGCCTTGACAGGGGCGCGCCGGGCAGATATGATTTCCCCGGTACAATCGGTATAACCGCGGCGCGGTAAACAAGGGATGAGGGAGGATTCTTTTCATGAGGAAACTGGCTTCTCTTCTGCTGGCGGCGCTTTTGCTGCTGGGGCTTGCGCCCCTGGCGGGCGCGGAAAAAGTCATCGAGCTGGACATGTATTTCCCCGTGTCGGTCGGCGGCGGGCCCGACGCGCTGATTTCGGCGCTGTGCGAGCAGTTCCACGCGGAGAATCCCGGCATCAAGGTCAACCCGGTATACGCCGGCTCCTACGCGGATACGCGCACCAAGGTGCTGGCGGCCATTCAGGGCAATGACGTGCCCGCGGTCGCGCTGATGTTCTCCATCGACCTGTACCAGCTCTACTCCATGGGCGTGCTTTTTGACTACGATTCCTTTGCCACCACGCCGGAAGACCAGGCCTGGCTCAACGGCTTCTACCCCGGCTTCATGGAGAACAGCCGCCTGGGCGGGAAGACCTACGGCATCCCCTGGCAGCGCTCCACCATCATCATGTACTACAACAAGGACCTCTTCCGCGAAGCCGGCCTCAACCCGGACGCCCCGCCCCAGAACTGGACGGAGCTGGCGGAGTTTGGGAGCAAGCTCGTCAAGAAGGACGCCAACGGCCAGACGGTGCGCTACGGCGTGCAGATTCCCTCCGACAAGGCCGGCTACGCCTACTGGATGCTGCAGACCTTCACCCTCACCCAGGACGGCTTCAACCTCATGAGCGACGACGGCACGGAGGTCTACTTCGACAACCCGAAGACCATCCGGGGGCTCGAGTTCTGGAAGAGCCTGAGCGACCAGGGCATCCAGGCGCCCGGCACCGCCAAGTGGTCCACCACCGTCAGCGATTTCCTGGAGCAGAAGGTGGCCATCATCTACCACACCACCGGCAACCTGACCAACGTGCGCAAGAACGCCACCTTCGACTTCGGCACCAGCCGGCTGCCGGCGGACACCTCCTTCGGCTCCCCGACTGGCGGCGGCAACTTCTACCTGTTCAAGGGCGTGCCGGAGGAACAGACCCAGGCCGCGGTCACCTTCGTCAAATGGATGACCAACAACCCCGAGCGCGTCGCCCAGTGGTCCATCGACACCGGCTACGTCGCGACCCGGCCGGAGGCTTATGACACCGCGCGGATGATCGAGTACACCGAGGGCTTCCCCTCCGCGCTCACGGCCCGGGACCAGCTGGAGTTCGCCAAGGCGGAGTTCTCCGTCTACGACCAGGGGGCGGTGCAGGACATCCTGGACACCGCCATCGAGGCGGCGATGACGGGCAACAAGACCCCCGCGGACGCCCTGAAGCAAGCCCAGCAGGAGGCGGACGCCATCCTCGCCGACTATCGCTGACGTACCTTTTCCCGGCTGCCGGCGACCCCGGCAGCCGGGGACTTGTTTAAAATCCCCTGTGAACGGAAGGTATGCGATGACCGACCTGCGGCTCAAGACCGATTCCGCCAAGAAATGGCGGACGACCTATCTGGCCTGGGGGCTGCTGCTGCCCTCGGTCGCCTTCCTGTCGGTGTTCACGCTCTACCCCATCGGCTACAGCGCGTACATGAGCCTGTTCAAGAACAACATGTCCACCTTCGCCACGGGGCCCCAGTATATCGGTCTGAAGAACTACGTGGACCTGTTCACGCGGGACGCCGTGTTTTCCAAGGCCTTCACCAACAACCTCATCATTGCGGCGGTCACCGTGCCGCTGTCCATCGCCCTGGCCGTCGCCATGGCGATTTTCGCCAACCGGGTCAAAGCGGGCAAGGGCGCGGTGCGCGTCTCCTTTTTCTACCCCACCCTGCTGCCCATGGTCGCCGTGGCCAACATCTGGCTGTTCATCTATACGCCCATGTACGGCCTTCTGGGCTCCTTCAACCCCAACTGGCGCTTCCTGGACAACGTGAATACGGTGCTGCAGGCGATGATCGTGATGCTGGTATGGAAACAGGCCGGCTACGTGATGATTTTCTACATCGCGGGCCTGCAGAACATCAACCAGGAGCTGTACGAGGCGGCCCGGATCGACGGGGCGAACGCCGGGCAGATGTTCCGCCGGATTACCTGGCCGCTGCTCCGGCCCACGACCATCTATGTAACCATCATCACCCTGACCAACGCCTACAAAATGGTGGACCATCTCTATATCATGACCAAGGGCGGCCCGGACAACGCCTCCAACATGCTGCTGTTTTACGTCTACCAGAAGGCCTTCGACCAGTCCAACACCGGGGTGGCCTCCGCTGTCACCGTCATCCTCATCGCCATCCTGCTCATCGCCACCTCCGTGCACTTCTTCACCCAGGACCGTCGGACGTTCTACGCGTGAGGGGGCGGGCATGACCACTGCTGCAAGGTCGGAAAAGACCGGTTCGGTCAGCCGGTGGACGTTTGGCCGGGTCATGGCCTATCTGTTTATGTACCTGCTGGCGGCGCTGTGCGCCATTCCGCTGGTGTGGCTTGTGCGCACCGCCTTCATCCCGGAGGCGTTCGCCCTGGACTTGTTCGGGTTGCACTGGCCGACGCTCAACAATTTTGCGCGCGTCTGGAACGCCGCGCCCTGGGGGGCGTACTACCTCAACACCCTGCTCATCGTGCTGGGCGTCCTGGCCAGCCAGTTCGTCACCATTACCCTGGCGGGCTACGCCTTCGCGCGGCTGGACTTCCACCTGAAAAACACGCTCTTCGTGCTTTTCCTCACGCAAATCATGATTGCGGCGGACGTGCTCATCCTGCCCAATTACAAGACCATCTCCTCCTTCGGCTTGAGCAACACGCTGCTGGGCGCGATGCTGCCCTTTTTCGCCTCGGCCATGGGCACCTTCCTGATGCGCCAGACCATCAAGACCATCCCCTATGAGCTGGAGGAGGCCGCGAAAATCGACGGCAGCAGCCTGATGGGCACCCTCGTGCGCATTTACCTGCCCCTGCTGGTGCCCACCTTCATCGCCCATGGGCTCATCGCCGCCTCCTACCAGTGGAACAACTTCCTCTGGCCGCTCATCGTCATCAACTCGGTCGCCAAGCGGCCGCTGACCGTCGGCCTGGCCATCTTCGCCCAGAGCTACGAAACCGGCGCGCAGTGGAGCGACGTGTGTTCGGCCACCTTCCTGGTGGTGGCTCCGCTGATGCTGCTGTTCCTGGTGTTCCAGAAGCGTTTCATCGAGTCCTTCGCCTACAGCGGCATCAAATAGCGCGGCGGCTTTGCCCGCGCGCGTCCCCGCGCCCGCCGTGGCGCGGTTTTTTTCTGGGTTCCCCCGGATTCTGCGCGTTTTGTCAGATTTCGGGTTCCCGCGCGTCCTGTTGACAGGGAGGTGAGCGGATGCTGGAGGCGGAGCGGATGTACCGGGCTTATTACCCGGAGGTCTACGGCTACGCCCTGCGCCTGTGCGGGGACAAGCCCCTGGCGGAGGACCTGTGCCAGGAGACCTTCCTGCGCGCATTGGACGCCTTGCCGGGCTTCAAGGGGGAATGCCCCCTGCCGGCCTGGCTCAAGCGCATCTGCCGCAACCTCTTCTACTCACACCTGCGCCGTCAGGGCCGCGTCATCCCGGTGGCCGAGGTGCCGGAAACGGGCGAAGGCGGCGACCCCCAGGAACAGGCGCTGCTGCGCCTCACGGGCGAGCGCGCGCTGGCGGCGGCGCTTTCGCTGGAAGAGCCCTACCGCTCGGTCTTCCGCTTGCGGTTCTGGGGCGGCCTGCCCTACCGGGACATCGGCAGGATGCTGGGCAGGGGGGAAAACTGGGCGTGCGTCGCCTTTCACCGGGCGCGCGCCCGCATTCGGGAACGGCTGGAGGATGAAGATGGAACGTGAATGCGGATTGATTCAGGAC
>JAAZAQ010000256.1 GCA_012514225.1 Clostridiales bacterium
GGGCAGGAGCGCGTCAAGCGCGCCCTGTGCGTCGCCGTCTACAACCACTATAAGCGCATCCGCTCCAACCAGACCCGCAAGCCGCCGGTCGAGCTGCAGAAATCCAACGTGCTGCTCGTCGGGCAGACCGGCACCGGCAAAACCTACCTGGCCCAGACGCTGGCGCGCATCCTCAACGTGCCTTTCGCCATCTCCGACGCCACCTCCCTGACCGAGGCGGGCTACGTGGGCGAGGACGTGGAAAACATCCTGCTGCGCCTCATCCAGGCGGCCGGCGGCAACGTCGCCGCCGCCCAGCAGGGCATCATCTACCTGGACGAGGTCGACAAAATCGCGCGCAAAAGCGAAAACGTATCCATCACCCGCGACGTGTCCGGCGAAGGGGTCCAGCAGGCGCTGCTGAAAATCCTCGAGGGCACCGTCGCCAACGTCCCGCCCCAGGGCGGGCGCAAGCACCCCCAGCAGGAAACCATCCCCATCGACACCTCCAACATCCTCTTCATCTGCGGCGGCGCCTTCGACGGGCTGGAAAACATCATCGCCGCGCGCCTGGGCAGCCGGGCGCTGGGCTTCGGCTCCGCGGCCCCGGAGAAGGAAGAGGAGCGCGTCGGGCGCCTGCTGGCGCAGATGCGGCCGGAAGACCTGGTCAAGTACGGCTTGATTCCCGAGTTGGTGGGCCGCATGCCCGTCATGCTGCCGCTGGACTCGCTGGACGAGCAGGCCCTGGTGCGCATCCTCACCGAGCCCAGGAACGCGCTGACCAAACAGTACCAGTACCTCTTCGAACTGGACGGGGCGAAGCTGGAGTTCGAGCAGGACGCCCTGCTGGCCGTCGCCCGCCAGGCGGTGGAGCGCAAGACCGGCGCCCGCGGCCTGCGCGCCATCCTGGAAGGGGCGCTGATGGACACCATGTTCGACCTGCCCGGCTCGCCGGACGTCGTCTCCTGCGTGGTCACGCGGGACACCGTCGAGAAAGGCGCCCCGCCGCAGGTGCACAAGAAGCCCAAGCCCCTGCCCGCCTCCGCGCGCAAGGGCGTCCCGCGCCAGGAACCGCTGCGGAACGACGCCTCCTGACACCATTACGGGCTCCTTCCAAGAGGGAAGGAGCGTTTTTCAAGGAGAACCCATGGCCAAACGCATCAACGGAAACCTGACCCTTCCCTTTTTGCCCCTGCGGGGCACCCTGGTCTTCCCGCACACTGTGCTGCACATCGACGTGGGCCGGGGGCGCAGCGTCGCCGCGGTCAACGCCGCGATGGCGGGAGACCAGCGCATCTTCCTGGTGATGCAGAAAAACGAGGAAAAGGAAGACCCCGCCCTCCAGGACCTCTATGAGGCAGGCTCCATCGCGCGCATCAAGCAGGTTCTGCACCTGCCGGGCAACAACCTGCGCGTGCTCATCGAGGGGGAGAGCCGCGCGCTCATCCAGCGGATTCTGCCGGACGAGGATAGCTGGATTGCGCTGGTCAAACCCATCGCGCCCTATTCCGCCAAGGAGGACACGCCGGAATTGCAGGCGCTCGTCCGCGTGGCCAAGGAAAGCCTGGACAGTTTTGCCGAAATCGGCAACCGCATCAGCGAGGACCTCATCCGCTCCATCAAGCGCATCTCCGACCCGGACGAGCTGGTGGACGTCATCGCCGCCAACCTGCTGACCGACCAGCAAGAGCGCCACGGCCTGCTGGCGCAGCAGCGCACCCAGGACCGCCTAGAGGCGCTGTGCGTCCTGCTGGCGCGCGAGGTGCGCAACGCCAACATCGACCGCGTCGTCCAGCTGCGCATCCGCATGCAGGTGGACAAGTCCCAACGCGAGTATTACCTGCGCGAACAGATCAAGGCCATCCAGGAGGAGCTGGGCGAAGGAGACGAGGACGACGTCGAGGAGATGCGCAAAAAGCTGAGCGCCATCCCCTTGAACCCGGAAGCCCGCGAAAAGGCCGACAAGGAGCTGGAGCGCCTGTCCCGCATGATGGCGGGCAGCCCGGAATCCA
>JAAZAQ010000029.1 GCA_012514225.1 Clostridiales bacterium
AAGGCGGACCACTCGTAACCGCCCATGCCGAAGAGCCGGTCGGCGGTCTCCTTCATGTACTGCAGGTCGTAGTGGGTGGCGCCCAGCGCGCCGTTGATGCCCAGCACAAACTGGAGGTAGGGCTTGCCCTTGATGAGGCCTTCGCTTTGGAGGAACTTGATGTTGTACAGGTGCCCCACGTCGTAGCACTCCAGCTCGGGCTTGCTGCCGCTGGCTTCCATCAGTTTGATCAGCGCGGCCATGTCCTTGAAGGTGTTCTTGAAAATGATGTCGTCCGTGGATTCCAGGTACCCCTTCTCCCAATCATACTTGAATTCCTTGATTTTTCGCACGGCCGGGAAGAGGCCCCAGTTGATGGAGCCGGCGTTCATGGAAGCCAGTTCGGGCTTGAACTTCGGTACCACGGCGGCGCGCTCCTCCACCGTCATGCCCAGGCCGCCGCCGGTGGTGACGCAGAGGATGACGTCCTTGTTGGCCTTGCGGATTTTGTTGAGGATGTACTCGAAAACAGCCAGGTCCGAGGACGGCTTCCTGGTCTCCCCGTCCCGCGCGTGGATATGAACGACCGTCGCGCCCGCCGCCGCGGCGCCGATGGCGTTGTCCGCAATCTGGTCGGGGGTGACGGGCAGGTAGGGGGACATGGAGGGCGTATGGATGGAGCCGGTAATCGCGCAGCTGAGAACCCGCTTGTTGCTTGCCATGTTCTTTGCCTCCCTCATTCACTTGTCCGGGAAACGCGGTACCGCGGAAGGCGGCTCTGCTTTGCCCGCTTTTCCATTGGTTGAAATTGCTTTCATACTAATCGGAGGGGTTTTGGCTGTCAACTCGTTGGCAGCGGCAGCGCGGGCTCCGTTCTTTCATGATGGATGGCCCGGCTTGTTTTTCGATGCGGAATCCCTTTGTTCTCTGTTGTCGCTGCCGATATCCATGATTGGTGAACCGTTCCGGGGAACCCGTCCCTTGCGCGGACTGTGAATCGGGTCATCGTTGATTTCCGGCCGGACACGATGGGGAGAGCCGCTCCCGGTTGTAGCGGATGGTCACGCCGCCATGCCGGTGCAGCCAGACCGGCACGTCCTTCAAATCGAAGAACCCCAGCGGCAGCACCTCTTCCCGGTCCCCGCCGCACTTGCCGCTGAGGATTTCGCGGCAACCCTGGATGAGGTCCGGCAGCGTGTCCTCCGGCAGCGCTGTGACGCTGTGGCCGCAGTATAGCCGGACGCCGTCCCCCGCGATGTCCCGGAAACGCAGCAAGGCTTCCAGGTAGACGGACAGCGGCGGGCACCGCCCGAAGGCGACCAGCGGGCTTTTGGTGATCGCGTCCCCGGCGAAGGCGATGCGCGCTTCGGGGTCCAGGTAGACCATGCTGCCCATCGAATGGCCCGGCAGGGAAATGGCCAGCAGTTCCCGCCCGCCCAGGTCGAACCGGTCCCCGTCCCGGACCTGCCCGTAAACGGTCAGCGGTTCGCGCACGATGGACGCCTCCGCGCGTTTCACCATCTCCGGGTCGAAGCCGTGGGCCGCCAGGAAGCGCAGGCGCAGCCCGGGGTTGCAGGCGACGGCGATGTCTTCCTCGCGCTCCTCCGGGCTCAGGTACACGTCCCGGAACTGCGACGCGCCGCCGATATGGTCCGAGTCGCAGTGGGTGACCAGCAGCGTGACCGGGCGGTCCGTCACCGCGGCGACCGCGCGGGGCAGGCTGCGGTCGATGCCCATCCCGGCGTCCACCAGGGCGGCTCTCTCGCGCCCGGCCGCCAGCCCCATCACAAAACAAAACCGCGGGTTGACCCGCTCGCTGAACACGTAGTGGTTCGGGGAAACCTGCCGCGTCTCCACCATCCGTCCGCCCGCCCCTTCCGCCGAAAAATCCGTTTGCCCCGGTATTTACCCGCTCCTGGGACGCTTTGCGGCCTTTCCGGCGAGGGCGGCCAGTTTTTTGCAGCCGTCCTTCAACGGCCGCAGCGCGCGGCGCAGCGACAGCAGCGCCCTGCCGACGGGGGAGAGGCGGCGCCATGCGCTTTGGTACGCCTCCCGGGCCGTCACGGCCGTCTCCTCCGCCGGCGTTTCCCGGCCGTAGGCCAGGGCGCTCTGGGCTTTCGCGATGCTTGGCAGGCGCGGCTCAAGGTCAGCCAGCCTTCCGGCGTATTCCAGCGGCGTCTCGGCCGCGTTCATCCCGAAGCCACGGGCGGCCAGGGCTTCCAGCGCAGCGTGCCAGTACAGCGCAAACCGCGCTTCCGGGGTGCGCAGCCGCTTTTCCCTGTTCTCCGGCCTGGAGGCGATAACGCGCCAGGCCAGGGCGGCCAGCAGCGCGGCCAGGAGCAGCAGCCACCAGAAGGGGAAGCGGCTGCCCGGCGGGGTGGGCGGTGCCTGGGGCGGTTGGCCGCCCTGCTCCGGCGGCGGCTCCCCCTCCGGCGGCGGGGTAGGGGTCGCCGGTTCCTGCGGGGCGTCGGACGGCGAATCCGAAGGCGCTGACTGCGGGGATGGCTCGAGGCTGGGAGAGGGGGAAGGAGAAGGCTCCGGGCTGCCCGGCGGCGGGCTCTGCGCGCCCGGGGGAGGCTCCCCGCCGCCGTCGGGCGTTTGGTCTCCCGCCCCGGCGGTGGCGTCGAAGGTCACCCAGCCCAGGCCGGCGATATGGATTTCCGTCCAGGCATGCGCCTCCCGGCCGGACAGGGTCACGCTGCCCGCGCCGTCCGGCCGGGCCAGGAAGCCCT
>JAAZAQ010000030.1 GCA_012514225.1 Clostridiales bacterium
AACCGCATCCTGGTGACCCTGCTGTACGGGCTGAAGCGCACCGGGCGCAAGGTGGGCCTGGCCAGCCTGTGCATCGGCGGGGGCATGGGCACCGCCGTCGTCGTCAAGCGCGTCTGAGCGAAAAGCGTAGAGGAAGGAAAGAAGGAAGATTTATGAAACGGTTGCAGGACAAGGTGGCCATCATCACCGGCGGGGCCAAGGGCATCGGCGGCGCGATGGCGCAGCTGTTCGCGCAAGAAGGCGCCAGGGTGGTCGCCGCGGACATGATGGAACTGACCTACCAGGCGGACAACGTCGAATCCTACAAGCTCAACGTCACCGACGGCGCGGCCTGCGAGGCGCTGTTCAACCACGTGAAGGACAAGTACGGCCGCATCGACGTGCTGGTCAACAACGCCGGCATCACCAAGGACGCCATGACCCGCAAGATGACCGACGAGCAGTGGGACGCGGTCATCGCGGTGAACCTGAAGGGCGTCTTCAACCTGACCCGCCACGTCGGCCCCTATATGCAGGCCCAGGGCGGCGGCGCCATCATCAGCATCTCCAGCGTCGTGGGCGTGTTCGGCAACATCGGCCAAGCCAACTACGCGGCGACCAAGTCCGCCCTCTTCGGGCTGACCAAGACCTGGGCGAAGGAGTTTTCGCTCAAGGGCGGCAACGTGCGCGTCAACGCCATCGCGCCGGGCTACACCCTCACCGACATCGTCAAGACCGTGCCGCAGGACCTGCTGGACAAGTTCGCTTCCATGACCATGCTGGGCCGCATGGGCGAGCCGGAGGAAATCGCGAAGGCGGCGCTGTTCCTGGCCTCGGACGAATCCAGCTACATCACCGGGCAGATTCTGCAGGTGGACGGCGGCATGCGCCTCTGAGGCGCGGCGGCGCCCGGCGGGACGCGCGCGAAACGGCCCCGCCGGGCGCCCTTCCCCTCAAACCGCCGGTGGCGGAAACACCAAAGGAGCAAGACCAACCCATGAAGCAACACCACGTCGGCATCGTCGGAACGGGCGTCTACCTGCCCGGGGGGCGGATGACCGCCCGGCAGATATCACAGCAAACCCAGGGCGTCTGGAGCGAGGAGGCCGTGCGCGACAAGCTGGGCGTCGTGCAGAAGGTCGTCCCCCTGGACCCGGCGACGGACGGCACCCAGGAGATGGGCGCGCTGGCGGCGCTGGACTGCCTGAAGAACACCGGGGCGGACCCCCGGGACATCGACGTCATCCTGTGCATCGGGGAGGAGTGGAAGGAATACCCGCTGACCACCTCCGCCCTGTACATCCAGGACCGCATCGGCGCGGTGAACGCCTGGGGCGTGGACGTGCAGAACCGCTGCTGCACCTGCGTGACGGCGATGAAGATGGCCAGGGACATGATGCTCACGGACGAGGACATCAACACGGTCCTCATCGCCGGGGGCTACCGCAACGGGGACTTCGTGGACTATGCCGACCGCGACATGTCCATGATGTACAACCTGGCCGCGGGCGGCGGGGCCATCCTGCTGCAGAAGGACCTGGGCCGCAACCTGCTGCTGGGCAGCCACATCCTCTCCGACGGCTCGCTGGCGCGCACCGCGGGCATCCAGATCGGCGGGCAGGCGGAGCCCCTGACCCCGGAGAACCTGGAGGCGTCCAAAAAGTCCCTGCGGCTGATGGAGCCGGCGAAGATGAAGGAACGGCTCAACGCGGTGTCCGCCCAGAACTGGATGACCTGCATCGGCGAATCCCTGCGCAAGTCCAGCCTGGCGCTTTCCGACCTGGACTACCTGGCCATCCTGCACATCAAGCGCTCCGGCCACCTGGGGATGCTGCGCGACCTGGGGCTTTCGGAAGAGCAGTCCATCTACCTGGAGGACTACGGCCACATCGGCCAGGTCGACCAGATTCTCTCCCTGCACCTGGCGCTTGGGCAGGGGAAGGTGAAGGACGGCTCGGTCGTGTGCATGCTGGCGGCCGGCATCGGCTACGTGTGGGCGGCGAACATCGTCAAATGGGGGCCGAAAGACGCATGAGCTTGCAGGATTTTTTGCAAACCATCCTCAACAGCCTGCCGATGATCGGCCGCTACGCGCTGGTCACCATGGGCATCGTGCTGATTTTCCGCACCACGGCCACCACCAACTTCGCCCAGGGGCTGATTGCCACCTTCGGCACCTTCGCCATTACCTGGGCGGCGCTGCAATGGACCGGCCTGTCCCTTTGGCTGTGCCTGCTGCTGGGCATGGCCGTCGCCTTTGTGCTGGGCATGCTGGTGGACGTGGCGCTCATCCGGCGCGCGCGGCACATCACCCCCTCCGGCAAGCAGATGATTACCATGGGCGTGATGATGATCCTGGTGAACGTGACGCCGGTCGCCTTCAACAACCTGATTATCTACAACACCCAGGGCCGGAGCTTCTCGCAGGGTATCCTGCAGTTTGACATGCTTGGCATGAGGTTCAACATCACCGAAATGGGTTTGCTGGGTTTTGCCATGGCCGTCGTCCTGCTGGGCGTCACCTTCGCCGCGCTGAAGTACACCAAGTGGGGCTTGGGCGTGCGCGCCACCGCCGCCAACGAGACGGTGGCGCAGATGCTGGGGGTCAACACCCGCGTCATCACCGCCTTTTCCTGGGCGCTGGCCGGCGCCCTGGCGACCGTGGGCGGTTTCTTTACCGGGGCCGGCGCGCCGCTTTCAGTGACCCTGATGGGCAATGCCCAGGTTTTCGGCTTCCTGGCCTGCGTGCTGGGCGGCTTCGGCAGCTTCCCCGCGCCCATCCTGGGCGCGGTCATCATCCCCCTGGTCTACAATTTCGCCGGCAACACCAGCATCATGGGCCCCAACGCGGGAATGTGGCAGAACGCCATGACCTTTTTGGCGGTGCTGCTGCTGATTCTGATTTTCCCCAACGGCATCCTCGGCAAGAAACTCATCAAGAAGGTATAAGATGCAAAACCACGCAAGCCTGCAGCCTGAAAGCGCGGTGCGCCGCGCGCTGAAACACCCTTTCGCGGGTTTTCTGCTGATTGGGCTGCTGCTGTTGTCCCTGCAGGTGCTCAGCATCCTGGGGGTGGATTTCGTCAAGTCCTCCATGCTCAACGGCTTTGCCTCGGTGATGGTGTATTCCATCGTCGGCTATGGCTTCACCTTCCTGTTGGGCTACGCGGGCCTGGCCAGCCTGGGCACCGCCGGCTTTGTGGGCCTGGGCGCCTACATCGCGGGCTACCTGATCCGTGAGCAGCCGCAGGTCCCCTACCTGGGCGTCATCCTGGGCGCGGTCCTGGTCTCCGTGGTGCTGGGGGTGGCGGTGGGCTTCATCAGCCTGCGCATCGAGGGCATCTTCCTGGCCATCGTCACCCTGGGCCTGTCAGAAATCTTCTACCAGATCTTCAACAACTGGCTGGGATTCACCAACGGCTCCATGGGCTCGAGCATCTCCAAGTACCCCATTTTCCAGTTCTTCCAGAATGAGGGCAACTGGCTGTCCGCCCTCAACGCGGACTGGTTCGCCAGGGTTTCCGAGGTGCCGCTGCTGAAGGCCGTCTTTGACATGAAGACCCTTGACGCGCGCCGCTCCTTCTACATCCTGCTGGTTGTCATCACCGTGGGCCTGATGATGCTCACCTACAACCTGGGCAAGTCCAGCACCGGGCGCGCGATGCTGGCCATGAAGAACTCCAGCTCGGCCGCCCAGGCGATGGGCATCTCCCTGCTCAAGTACCGCCTGCTGGCCTTCCTGATGTCCACCATCTTCGCCGGCTTCGCGGGCGTGATGTTCATGAGCTACTTCAAGTTCTCCACGCCCACCAACTACACCATCATCTTCTCCCTGAACATCCTGGCGGCGGTGCTCATCGGCGGCTCGAAGAACCTGGTCGGCACCTTCCTGGGATGCCTGATTGTCTTTGGCCTGACGCCGATTTTCCTGCAGGACATCCCCTTTTTCCGGGATAATTCCTGGGTCATCAACGTCACCATCGGCACCATCATCATCCTGATTGTCATGTTCTACCCCGGCGGCCTGGTGCAGCTGGGCCAGAAGCTCAAGCAAGCCATTCACCGGCTGACAGCGAAGAGGCGCTTATACAAGTATGGCGAAGACGACTGACCCGCGCTATTTCGGCGACAAGGCCGCGGCCAAGCAGCGGCGTAAGCTGTTTGAGCAGATTGAACGGCTGGAAAGCGAAATCCGCCTGGCGCAGGAAACGGTCACGCTGCAAGGCAGCCTGCTGGAACAGCGCAGGGGCAGGAAACTGGGCCTGCGCCGCGCGAACATGCTGCGCCCGCTTGACCGGCTGCGGCTGAAGCTGGCAAGCCCGGAAGAAGCCGCAAACGAGCAGCTGGCAGACAGACTGCCCGCGCTGAAGAAGCGCCAGCGCCTGGCCTACCGCCTGCTGCGCCAGAACCTGCGACGCAAAGAAGGCCTGCTGGACAAGGCCGGACGGCTCAAGGACGGGCAGCAAGCCCTCAGCGCCGCAGCGCTCAAGGAGCTGGAAGCGCTGGAAACAGCGCACAAGCTTGAGCAAAGCAGCCTCTACAACAGCCTGCTGGAAAACGCGAAAGCCAGGCTGCTCCCCCAGGCGGAACGGGAAACCGGCATGTCCCGGTACCGGCAGGGCGTGGACGACATGGAGGGGCGCCTGAAGCGCATGGAGGCGCGGCAGCTGGAGAAGGACACGAAAAGCCTGGCGGCCTTTGAAAAGCGGCAGCTGGAGAAGGTCAAAAGGTACAACGCCCGCCTGAAGGACAAGCAGGCCAAACTGCGCGAGAGCGAAAGCCAGGCGGAGCACCACCTGCCGGAAGACGTCATCCTGCGGCTGGACGGGCTGAGCATGACCTTCGGCGGCCTCAAAGCCGTGGACAACCTCAGCTTTGACGTCAAGCACGGCGAAATCTTCGGCCTCATCGGCCCCAACGGCGCCGGCAAGACGACGGTGTTCAACTGCATCACGCAATTCTACAAGCCCACCGCCGGCAGCATCCTCTACCGCACCCGGGAAGGCAATGTCCTGCGGCTCAACAACTACGAAGTCCACAAAATCATCACCAAGGGCATCGTGCGCACCTTCCAGAACGTGGAGGTCATCGGGGAGCTGAGCATCCTGGAGAACCTGCTCATCGCCGCCCACCCGCAGTACAACAGCTCCCTCTGGCAGCAGATTTTCAACACCCGCAAGGTGCGCCAGGAAGAGCAGGTCATCCGCCAGCGCGCATTGCAGGTGCTGGAGTACTGCGGCCTGAGCGCCATCCGCGACCTGCCCCCGGTCGGGCAGCCCTACGGCGTGCTCAAGCGAATCGAGCTGGCGCGCACGCTGATGGCGGGCGCCAACCTGATTATCCTGGACGAGCCGGCCGCCGGCCTGAACGACCAGGAGACCATCGAGCTGACCCGCCTCATCCGCCGGATACAGAAGGACTACGACGCGACCATCTTCCTGGTGGAGCACAACATGGGGCTGGTGATGGATTTGTGCGACAACATCTGCGCCATTTCCTTCGGCAAGAAGCTGGCTTACGGAACGCCCGGCGAAATCCAGAACGACCAGTTGGTGCAGGACGCCTACCTGGGCACCAGCGAAGCCCAGCTGCAGGAGGTGACCGCATGAGCCAGACCATGCTGGAAGTCAAGGACCTGTATGTCAGCTATGGCGCAATTGACGCGCTCAAGGGCATTAACCTGAAGGTGGACGAAGGCAGCATCGTCGCCATCCTGGGCGCCAACGGCGCCGGAAAATCCACGTTGCTGCGCACCATATCAGGCGTGGTCAAGGCAAAATCCGGCAGCATCCTGCTGGGCGGCCGGCACGAACTGCTGGGCATGTACCCCTATAAAATCGCGGA
>JAAZAQ010000257.1 GCA_012514225.1 Clostridiales bacterium
CTGCATCAACCACGGCATCAACATGTCCTTCTCCCAGGCCGAGACCCGCAAGGCGGTCGCCTCCGGCTACTGGAACCTGTACCGCTACAACCCCATGCTGGCCGAAGAAGGCAAGAACCCGATGATTTTGGACAGCAAGGACCCGACGGAAAGCTACCAGGACTACCTCAAGGGCGAGGTGCGCTACACTTCCCTGCTCAAGGCCTTCCCCGACGAGGCGGAGGTGCTTTTCAAGCAGGCGGAGGAGGAAGCCGCCCAGCGCCTCGCCAGCTACAAGAAGCTGGCGCAGAGCGCGGAGTAAGGCGGGTCGGGGAAGAGAACGCGCGGGGAACCGTTTTGAAAAACGGTTCCCCGCACCCCTCCCAATACTTCAACAGAGAAACCAAGGTAATCTAAAACATTAAAGCTCTTGGGGGTCCGGGGGTCTTCTTGAAAGAAGACCCCCGGCTCGTTCCCCCACAACGCAAAACGCCGCGGCCGCCCTGAGGCGGCCGCGGCGCTGCACGTGCCAATCGCCCCTTAGTCCCGCCTCCTGGAACCGCCGCGGGCGATGAGCAGCAGGCGGAGCAGCTGCAGCAGGGCGCCCAGAGCGGAAGCCACATAGGTGAGGGCGGCGGCGTTGAGGACCGCGCGGACGCCCTTTTCCTCGTCGGGGCCGGAGAGGATGCCGGAGCGGTTGAGCATGGCGACGGCGCGCCGGGAGGCGTTGAACTCCACCGGCAGGGTGATGAGGGAGAAAACCACGGTGAGGGCGAAGAGGATGATGCCGACCCAGACCAGGGGGCGCCAGGACGCCAGCAGACCGACCAGGAAAATCGGCATGCTGAGGGTGGAGCCGAAGCTGACCACCGGCACTACCAGGGTGCGCAGCTGCAGGGGGCCGTAGGCGTCCCGCTTCTGCATGGCGTGCCCGGCCTCGTGGGCGGCGATGCCCACCGCGGCGATGGAGGGCGAGTCGAAGACGCCCTCGGAGAGGCTGAGGGTCTCCTTTTTCGGGTCGTAGTGGTCCGTCAGCGTTCCGGGAACGCGCTGCAGTGTGACCGCGTCGTTGCCCTGATCCCGGAGCATCCGGTCCGCGGCGGCGGCGGCGGGGATGCCGGCGCGGGTGCCGATTTTGCTGTACTTCGCATAGGCGGACTTGACCCGGGCCTGGGCGAACAGCGCCAGCAGGAGCGCGGGAATGACCAGCAGCATCGTGGAATCAAAGTACATCGTCGTTTCTCCTTCGCCGGGTTGGGCGGAACCTCGCAGGCTCCGCCTCTAAAAGGATTATACCACCATGAAAATGGAAGGGGAGGCGGCCTCACGGCCGCCTCCCGAAACCGTGTTGCCCAGTCGGCGCTTAGCGGCCGAACTGCGCGTCGTTGTTGCCGGAATCCGTGGTCCACATCTCCAGCATGTTGACGGGGTCGTTAAAGTCCGCGATCCAGCCGTGGCGGGCGAAGTCGAAGTTGCCTTCCTTGCGCTCGTTGAGGAAGACGTTCCACTCCAGGGTCTTCAGCTCCACGTTGATGCCGACCTGGGCCAGGTCCTGCTGGATGAGCTCGGCAATCGCGGCGTGGGCGGCGGAGGTGTTGAAAATGTAGGTCATGTTGATGGGAGTCTTGAGCATGTTGTCGTCGCCCACTTCAAAGCCGGCTTCCTTCAGCAGCGCCGCGGCGGCTTCCACGCTGGGGGTCAGGCTGTAGTAGCCGGTCTCGACGGGGTACGTGAAGTCCGCGTCGTCGGTCTTGAACACGCCGCCGTGGCCGTCGAGCATGCCGGCGGGGATGAAGGAGTTGGCGGGCTGCTGCCCGGTCTGGGCAACGGTGTCGACGATGTACTGGCGGTCGATGAGGACGGCGATGGCCTTGCGGAAGGCGGCCGCCTGCTCGACGGTCATGCCGTCAAACAGCTTGCTCTTCACGTTGAAGATGGCGAAGTAGGTGCCCAGCTGCCCGACGATGTAGAACTCGGGGGTGCCAATGAGGCTCTTGACCTGGTCGACGGGAACCTGCTCGATGAAATCGAGGTCGCCGGACTGGTAGGCGGCGAAGATGGCCACCTCGTCCGCGCTGAGCATGAGCTCCAGGCGCTCCAGCTTGACGTTCTCGGCGTTCCAGTAGTTGGGGTTCTTCACGTACACCATGGACTCGTTGTGCTTCCACTCAGCCAGGGTGAACGCGCCGCTGGACACGAAGCCCGCTTCCAGCGCCCAGGCGCCGGGGTTGACGACCGCGCCGGCGGCGTCCTTGAAGCCTTCAGCGCCCTCGACCGTGGCCTGGTGGACGGCGAAGAAGGTGGGGAAGGCGGCCAGGTCGAGGAAGTAGGCGACGGGGGCCTTCAGGTTGACGGTGAAGGTCTTGCCGTCCTCGGAGGCAGCCACGTCCAGCGCTTCCGGATAGCCCTTGATGCTGTCATACATGTAGGAATAGTCCGCGGCGGTCTCGGCGGCCACGGCGCGCTTCCAGGAGTACTCGAAGTCCTTCGCGGTCAGCGGGTCGCCGTTGGACCACTTCAGGCCCTCGCGCATGGTGAAGGTGTAGGTCAGGCCGTCTTCACTCATCTCGAAACCGGTGGCGTAGTTGGGCACCAGCGCGCCGTTCTCGTCGTAGGTGTACAGGCCGCCGAAGGAGGCCGCCGCCAGGATGGCGCCGTCGACGCTGGAGTTCAGGGCCGGGTCGAGCTTGTCCGGCTCGGAGGCCAGCTGCAGCTTCAGGGTGTCGGAACCTTCCTTGGTCGCCTTGTCGAAGAACTTGGTGCCAAAGTTGTTGTAGTACACGCCCTTGACGTCAGGCTTCATCATGAAGACGTCGTTGTAGTAGTAGATGGGGGCGAGGGCGCCGGTGCCCATGAGGATGTCTTCCGCCTTGTGCATCAGGGCCTCGCGGTTGACGAAATCCGTGGTGGACTTGATTTCGGCGACCAGCGCGTCGAACTCAGCCCAATCCGGAGCGGAACTCGCCAGGGCGCCGCTCACCGAGAGCGCCATGACTGCGGCCAGTGCCAAGGCCAGGAACTTCTTGAACATGTTTTTTCTCCCTTTCTTTCCTATCTTAAACGGGTTGGCCCCGTTTAGAAGCTTTTAGGCTCCTGCGGGTTCCAGCAGGCGACCTCGTGCCCCGGGCGGAGTTCCCTCAACTGGGGCGTCTCGTCCGCGCACTGCTGGGTCGCATAGCGGCAGCGGGTCCGGAAGGAACAGCCGCTGGGCATGTTGAGCGGGCTGGGTACCTCGCCCTCCAGCACAATCCGGTGCCGGCTGCGCGCCTTTTTGGGGTCGGCAACCGGGATGGCGGAAATGAGGGACTGGGTGTAGGGGTGCATGGGGTACCCGATGATTTCGTCCGCGGGCGCCATCTCCACTATCTTACCCAGATACATGACCGCAATGCGCCTGCTCATGTGGTGCACGACGTGCAAGTCGTGGGCGATGAAGAGATAGGCCAGCCCCAGCCGCTCCTGCAGCTCCTTGAAGGTGTTGATAATCTGAGCCTGGATGGAAACGTCCAGGGCGGAAACGGGCTCGTCGCAGACGATGAACTCCGGGTCGACCGCCAGCGCGCGCGCGATGCCGATGCGCTGCCGCTGGCCGCCGGAAAACTCGTGCGCGTAGCGGCGCTTGTGGTCGGAGTTCAGCCCCACCAACTCTAACAGATGGACGACCTTTTCATCCCGTTCTTTTTCTGTACCGCAGAGCTTGTGGATGTCCAGCGCCTCGCCGACGATGTCGTTGACCGTCATGCGCGGGTTGAGCGAGGAGTAGGGGTCCTGGAAGACGACCTGCATCTGCTTGCGGAAGCCCTGGATGTTGGTGTCGTCGATTTCCTGTCCCTTGAATTTGATGCTGCCCCCGGTCGGCTTGTACAGCCTGAGCAGGCTGCGGCCCACGGTGGTCTTCCCGCAGCCGGATTCCCCGACCAGGCCCAGGGTTTCCCCCGAGTCGATGGTGAAGGAGACGCCGTCCACCGCCTTGAGCATCCGGGTCTTCATCAGGCCGGTCTTGACGGGGAAGTGCTGCTTCAGGTCCCTGACTTCCAGCAGGTGTTCAGCCATTGGCCTGCCCCCCTTCTCCCCCGTCCCTGACGTTGAGCCAGCAGGACGCCATATGGTCCTTGTTGATGGCGATTTCCTCTGGCTGCTGCGTCAGGCAGACTTTCATCGCGCTGTCGCAGCGGGCGGCGAAGGCGCAGCCCCTGGGCATGTTCAATAGGTCCACCGGCGAGCCGCCGATGGGCGTCAGCTTCTCCTTGCCGTAATCCAGCTTCGGGATGGAGCGGAGCAGGCCTTTGGTGTACTCGTGCCGGGGGTTGTAGAAAATCTCGTCCGCGGTACCGCGCTCGCAGACGCGCCCGGCGTACATGACGATGATTTCGTCGCACATCTCGGCGATGACCCCCAGGTCGTGGGTGATCATGATGATGGACATGCCCAGCTTGTCCTTCAATTCCTGCATCAATTCCAGAATCTGTGCCTGGATGGTGACGTCCAACGCCGTGGTCGGCTCGTCGGCGATCAGGATGTCCGGCTCGCAGGCCAGCGCCATGGCAATCATCACGCGCTGGCGCATGCCGCCGGAGAGCTGGTAGGGGTACTGCTTCAGCCGCTTCCTGGGCTCGTTCACGCCCACCAGCTGCAGCATCTCCAGCGCCCGCTCCCGCGCCTGGGCGCGGTTCCTGTCGGTGTGCAGGCGGATGGCCTCGGTCAGCTGGTTCTCCACCGTGTAGACCGGGTTGAGGCTGGTCATCGGGTCCTGGAAGATGATGGATATCCGTGCGCCGCGAATCTGGCGCATCTTGCCGGGGGGCAGCGTGACGATGTCCTCGTCCTCAAAGAGGATGCTGCCCTCCGAGATGCGGCCCGGGTTGTCCAGGATGCGCAGGATGGAATAGGCGGTGACGGACTTGCCCGAGCCGGACTCGCCCACGATGCCCAGCACCTTGCCGCGGGCCAGGCTGAAGTTGATGCCGTTGACCGCGCGGACCTCGCCGGAATCCGTCGGGAAGATGGTGTGCAGGTTCTTGACCTGCAGAAGGGTTTGCGCCATGCTATCTCCTCAGCTTGGGGTCGAAGGCGTCCCTGAGCCCGTCCCCCAGCAGGTTGAATGAAAGGACAATCAGGCAGATGCCCAGCGCCGGGAAGAGCATCTTGTACGAGTAAATCTGCATGCCGCCGCGCGCCAGGTTGGCCAGCGAGCCCAGGGAGGGCATCGGCGCCTGCACCCCCAGGCCGATGAAGCTCAGGAAGCTTTCCACGAAGATGGCGCTGGGAATCTGCAGGGCGGTGGCGATGAAGATGACGGAGATGCAGTTGGGCAGGATGTGCTTGAGGATGATGCGCCGGGAGCCGGCGCCCAGCGCCTTGGCCGCCAGCACGTACTCGTTGTTCTTGATGGACAGGATTTGCCCGCGCACCAGGCGGGCCATGCCCACCCAGTACAGGACGCCGAAGACCAGGAACATGGAAATCATGTTGTTGCCCAGGCTGGCCAAAATGGTGCCCTGGAGGCTGTCCCCCAGCACCTGGTCGAGTACCACCGACAGCATGACCACCATCAGGGTGTCCGGCAGGGAGTAGATGATGTCCACGATGCGCATCATCACGATGTCGGTCTTGCCGCCCACGTAGCCGGAAACGGAGCCGTACAGCAGGCCGATGACCAGCACGATGATGCTGGCGAAGAAGCCCACCGCCAGGGAGACGCGCGCGCCGTAGATGTTGCGGATGAAGTAGTCACGCCCGATTTCGTCGGTGCCGAACAGGTGCGGGAACACTGTGCCGCCCGCGTCGATCTTGGCCTGCTCCATGACGGAATAGGTCATCGGGCGCAGGTTGGTGATGCCCCTGTCGCGCTGGCCGTCCACCTTGATGACCTCGGAATACCCGTAGGGTACGATCATGGGCGCGACCACGATGACGACGAGCAACAGAAGCAGGGTGACCAGGCTCATGACCGACAGCGGGTTCTTCATCAGCCGGCGCAAGCCGTCCTTGAAGAAGGTCGTGCTCTCGCGCATGACGTCGTGCTGCTCTTTTTCCTCCGCCGTCGCCGGC
>JAAZAQ010000258.1 GCA_012514225.1 Clostridiales bacterium
ACTGGATGCTCAACTTCGGCCAGGGCATCGGGGACGAGCTGACGAAAGCGAAGGCCGCGGAAGGCTTTGGCCTGCTGGCCATCAAGTCCATCGTCGAGCGCGCCTGGAAGGACGAGGCGGAGCGGGAAGCGTCCCCCTGGCCCAAGTCCTGGTGCAAGCCCATTGACGCGCAGGACAAACGCCTGCGCTTGGCCGCGATGCGCTTTGCCTACCATCTGGGCGCGGATGTTCTGATTCCGCCGGGCAACTGGGAATGCCAGTCCTTCATGGCTGAGCACGCCGACGAATGCCGGGGCACGCCCTATTCGGAAGAGGACGGAAGGCTGCTTGCCGCGCATTATGAAAAGGTCAGGGAACAGCCCTTCTTCCGGAAGGACGAGGGCGGCTGGGCGGCCTGAATAACAGGCAAACCGAATCAACCGGGCGGCCGCTCAGGCCGCCCGGTCTTCGATATCCGGCGAATTACCCCCCGCGGATGATGCGCATGAAGAAGCCGTCGTTCCGGAACAGGGATGCGACGGAGCTGGTCGACAGGTAATCGGCGAACTGGTTGTCCGGCACGACGACCTGGATGAGCGGGAACAGCAGCACCAGGAGGTAGCAGACGACCGCCCCGCGCGCCAGGCCGAACAGCCCGCCGGCCAGCCAGTCCAGCTGGCGCAGGATGGGAAACTCGAACACATGGCGCACCAGCGAGGTGAGCAGCATCCAGACGATATAGGCAATCAGGCAGCAGGCTAGGAAGCACAAAATCCCGATGCCCGCCTGCACCACGGTGTTGGACACGTACTCGTTCACCGTCGCCAGGCCCTTTCCGGAGAACGCCTGGGTCAGGATGTTGTCCTTCAGGGCGTTTTCGATGGGCGCCGGCAGGGAGACGCTGTTGAGCACCGTTTCCAGCACGTTGCCGCTCACGCCGCTGACGGGCGCCCTGGCCAGCTCGTAGTCGCCCACCCGCGCGACGGCGTCGGAATAGTTGGCCAGCACCCCCGTCACCGCCTGGTTGGAGGACAGCAGAGCGGCCAATTTCGGGCCGAACACCAGCCCGGCCAGGATGGACAGGCCCAGCCCCAGCAGGCTGGAAACCGACTGGATGAACCCGTGATAAAACCCGTAAATCACGCTGATGAGCAGCACGAACAGCAGAATCCCGTCGACGATGTTCAATGCCTTCCCTCCGTTTTCATGGCTGGGAAATCAGGTACACGTCCGCCCCCGAGCTGACCAGGGCCGCCCCGTTGGACAGCTTCCCGACAAAGCCGGTCACCGGTTGATTCAAGCCCAGTTTCAGCGCGGAAAACCGCTGCGCGTTGATTTCGGCCCGGTAAAGCGTATCCGCCGATACGGCGAAGATGGTGTCTCCCTTTAGCCCGGCGCCGACGCAGTTGTCCGGCAGGGTGTAACGGCTGTCCCGCTTGCCGCTGGTCAGCACACGCAGTTCCGTTATCTGCTGCTCCTGCTCCGTCTGCATTGCCGGTGCGAAAAGCATCAGCGCGTCGCCGGAGCCGGTGACGCTGTCCACCAGCTGCCAGCCGTACACCAGCTGCTTGGAAAAGGGGTCGATGGTGCCCCTGTAGTCGTACAGGTTCAGGTCGCGCGTGTTGATGACGTGCAGTTTCTGGCCGGAATACAGGACCTTGTAGGTCACGTCCTCGCCCAGGTCCACCTCGCCCGTGTTCATGGCGCCGACGCGGTAGATGTTCATGATGGTGACGGGGGCGATGCCGTAAACGTCCAGCGCCGTCGTCCACAGGTAGTTGCCGTTCTCAAAGAAATCCAGGTCCAGAATCTGCTTGTCGGCGTAGGCGACCGTCTCCGAGTCCACCGCCAGGCCGTTGACGTCCTTGACCAGCAGCGTCGGGCTGAACCCCTCGCCGACCACCGCGGCGACGTACTGCCGGCCGGGCTTTGCAAACTGGATGGATTCGGGCAGCCGGTCGTTGTAGGTCGCGCGACCGTTCCGGTCCAGGATGTGCAGGTGTGCGCCAATCCAGGCGGCGACGACGCTGTCGCTGGCCGTGAAGCGCGCCCCGGGACCCAGTGCGTACTTCCATTGCTCCGTGCCGTTGGCGTTGAGGCAGAACAGGGTCGTTCCGTCGTAGTAAAGCACCTTGTCCCCGAAGGGCGTCACCTGCTGGGAGACCACGCATCGCAGCTTGCGCACGCTGAGCCCGCGGGGGCCGCCGCCAAAGGCGCCCAGTACGTACAGGAATAGCAGCGCCGCGACCAGAATCGCCGACATCGCCAGCAAAAACCGGAACCGGTTGCCGCGTTCGCCGCCGCGCTGCATGACAAACCTCCCCGCATGAAATCAAGGGGATTATAAACGCCGCCGCCCGGATGGTCAAACCGGCGGCCGGCGCGGCTCAGCGTTGCCGGAGGATTTCCTCCTGGACGCCCCGGCTGATTTCGAAGATGCGCCCATACAGGGCTTCCAGTCGGCCCTGGTGCCGCGGCGGAACCCGTTCGCGCAGCCGCGCCAGCACGGCCTTCTCCCGCTCGGGCTGGTAAACCTCCATGTTCCGTGCGGCCTTGAACCACGCGATGCGCTCCGCCACCTCCAGCCTTTTCACAAACAGCTCCGTGATTTGGTTGTCCAGGCGGTTAAGCTCCTCCCGGTATTGTTCCAGTTCCATTTTGTTCCTCACTTCTCGTCGAAAATCGAAAACGGCCTTTCGCAGCGCCTTCAGGGATTCGGTTCCTCCGGCTCAAACAGCCAGTATCCCGTCAGGAAATCCGTCCGCTGGGAGATGAAATTGTGCAGGTAGTCGATGTTCTCCGGGTAATCCTCCCCGGAACGGACCTTGCTTTTCCCGCCGTTGAAAATCGGGTATCGGGTGAAATTCATGTCCGCCGAGGCTCTGATTTCGTCCGCGTACTCCCGCACGGAACGCACCCCGGAACTGTTGTCGCCCCTGCCCGTGAGGTCCAATAGGGCGGGCAGGAAATCCTTCCGGTACGCACGGACGACCGCCGCCCGGAAGTCCATGTGCTTGTACAGGGCCGGGAACAGATAGTACGGCTCTCCCATGTCCTGGTTGGTGATAAAAAACTGGGGAATGATCATCTTCAGGTTTCGGCTGGTCGCGTAATTGCCAAGGGCGATGTCATAATCCCAGGCGGGGCCGCAATACGCCAGGGCGCTCTGCCCGTCGGCAGGCTTGTAGAAAAACAGGCTGCTGCGGTTGCCGTCATAGTTCTTGGAGATTTCCTCAATCAGGTATTTCTTCGCGAGTGATTCCAGGTCGACGAACTCGCTGTAGTGCTTCCTGGAGAGCGGGTCGATTCCGTCCTCCGCGAAGACGGCGTTTTCAAACCCCTGCATGAAGGTATAAATATATTCCACTTGCCCGCGGCTGGCGTACCTGGGTTCCTTGACGAGGACCGGCTGTCCCCTGGAGGTGACGAAGCCGCTGGGCTCCAGCAGGTACCGGTCGTAGTATTCCAGCTCCAGCAGGTATCCGCCGCTGATGTCCCCAGGCATGGCGGGAATGCGCCGCCCCTTGACTGACCCCTTGCCGAACTCGCTGTTGAAGGGCGGATATCCGGAAAGTGGGAGCTGATTCGCCTTCCCGGTCGCCTTTTCCAGGTCCCGAATGTCCACGCGGCTGTCGCCGATTTCCACCTTTTCGCACAGCAGGTAAGCCCCCCGGTACTCCTGGTTGATGTAAAGGTCCACAGCCTGCGACTTGGACGAGTACGGCAGACCCGCCGCACCCGCGAGGTCCAGCACGACCCGGTTGCGCAGCAGCGAGTTGTCGTAGTGGTTGGCGAGCAGGATCCAGGTTTTGCTCCGGCCCAGTCCAAAGAGGTCCCGGGCTTCCTCCAGTTTGATCTGATAGGGTTTCTTGGCCAGGCTGAAGGTCCAGTTGCCCCTGCCCTTGACCTGGCTGAGCCCCCCGTCGTGGGAAACCTCGCCCGAGGGTTCCAGAATCAGCAGATGCCCGGGCTCCTCCCGGTTTTTGTTGTGGTGGATGATGTCCAGCGTTCCGGAGCGCGTGCTGACGAAGAGGGCGGGCACGTTTTCGGATTTCATGACCTGCAGCGTATACTTTCCCCTGTCCGTGGCCATGCGCGTCCCGCCGGCGTCCGCCGGGGGGACGAAAGGCGCCCCGGATTCCACGGGGCTCCCGTCCAGCGAAAACTTTTTCGCCCCGCTGTAATGCAGCCTCAATCCGCCCGGCTCTGCGCCGGCGGGCAGGAAGATATAGTAAACGCGCCTTCGCTCGCTAAGCCAGGCCTTGACCGCTACGGGCTCCGGCTGCTCCCCGGCAACCGAGGAAGCGCCGGAAGGCGAAAACGTTGCCCACAGCGAGAACTCCTGGTCCGCGCCCGCGAGGAAGCGGGGGAACAGCAGCGCCAGCGCAAGCAGCGCCGTCGTGAGCGTCCGGATCGGGGATGAAAACCGCACACAGCCTCCTGTCGGCGCATTGACGGGGTCGTAATGCCGATATCCGCCCGGATTATAGTACACACTGCATGAACGGACAATCTCAGGCGACCTCGGCGCCCCCTTTTCGCGAATATGCTTTTGGGCATTTCTCCGCGCATTCGCATTCCTTTTGAGAACGCGCCGCATGCGCCGGGCCTGGACCTCCGGAGAACCCTTGGAAAAATGTTGACAATTCCTAAGGATGTCTTGTAATATATATAGGTTGCCTCTTGTATGGCAACCTGTCCGCCCCGGCGGCTTGTTTCAGGCGTCCGGCGGCAGCAAGGAAGACTATATATTCCCGGGGGTTGCGGGAATGTTATAGGAGGAGACCCCTCATCCGGGCTC
>JAAZAQ010000031.1 GCA_012514225.1 Clostridiales bacterium
GCGGCAACGCTCAAAACCCTCTTCGGGCAGGACAGCTCCGCCGTCAAGGCCGTCGTCGTCCCCGGCTGATGCCGGGTTTCCATAATAAAATCAGGGGAGGAAGGAACATGAAACACATCGTAGCCGTCAGCACCAACACCTACCATGGCTTCAGCATCGACGAGGCGCTGGAGGGCATCGCGAAGGCGGGCTTCCGCTACGTGGAACTGACTGCGGTGCGGGGCTGGACCGAGCACGTCATGCCCGATATGCCGGCCCAGGAACTGGACCGCATCGACGAAAAAATGCGTGGGCTGGGGCTGGAATGCATCGCCCTGAGCGGCCACTGCAACCTGACCGACGAGGCCCGCCTCAACGATTTCCGGGCCAACATGGCGCTGGCGCGCCGCTTCGGCGCGCAGTTCATCATCTCCTCCACCGGGGAGGCGCACTTCGGCAAGGACGAGGCCTTCGCCGACGACTTGCTGATTGCCAACATTAAAAAGCTGCTGCCGGACCTGGAAAAGCACGGGCTGAAGCTGGGAATTGAAATCCACGGCGAATACGGGACCGGGGAAGACATCGCCCGCCTCATCAAGGGCGTGGGCAGCCCGCTGGTCGGCATCAACTACGACACTGCCAACGTGATTCTTTACGGCGGCAAGCACCCGATGGACGACCTGCCGGGCGTCGTGGAATACGTCAACTACGTCCACCTGAAGGACAAGGTGGGCATCGACAAGGTCTGGAACTTCCCGGCCATCGGCCAGGGCGAGCTGGAGCTTGACAAGGTGGTCGCCTTCCTGGACGGGAAGGGCAAGTCCGTCCCCCTGTCCCTGGAGATTGAGTACACCGAGGAATTCACCATGCGCGACAAGAAGGAAGGGGACCTTGAGACCGCCGACCGCGCGGTGGCCGACTCCTTCCGTTTCCTGAAGGACAAGGGCATCGTCTGAAGCGAACCTGTACGACCCGGCGCGATGCCCTGTAAGGAGGAGCCCCGATTCGCAAAATACTCCCGGTGACCTGACAGGCGCCGCACGCATCGGATGCGACGGCCGGGTCACCGCGGAGTTTCCGTCCGACTACCGGCGCTCCCCTGCCAGGCAGTTTTCAACGCGCGGCTGTCCCTGGAGCGGTTTCCATCCTTCCCGGTGAAAGAGGGCCGGGGACGCCTCCGGGGCTTCCCGGGCAAATACTAAAACCGCGGCGCGTATCCCTGCGCCGCGGTTTTTCCGACCTTCTCAGGCCGCTGTCTGCGGTTACCCCAGCATCTCCCGGCTCAGTTTCCCCAGGATTTCGGCGCCCCGGACAATCTGCTCCTCCGAGGGGGCGGAGAAGTTAAGCCGCACGCCGTTGTTGGGCTGCGCGGGGTCGGTGGTGAAAGCGGAGCCGGGCACGGTGATGACCTTGCGCTTGAGTGCCTCCTGCACGAAGGGCATCGCGTCCTGTCCCTCGGGCAGGTAGGCCATCATGAAGAAGCCGCCCTGGGGCTTGGCGAAGCGCAGGGAGGGATGGGCGTGCTTCTTTATTTCATCGTACATGAGCAGGCCTTTTTTCCGGTACAGCGCCCGGATGGACGCCAGGTGGGCGGGGTAGTCCCAGTGGTTGAGAAACTCGTCGCAGGCCAGCTGGAACAGGTTGCTGGAGTGCACGTCCGTGGCCTGCTTGGCAATCTTGAACTGGTTGAACAGGTCCTTGGGCATCACCACGAAGCCGACGCGCAGGCCGGGCGCCATGGTTTTGGAGAAGCTGCCCATGTAGATGACCCGCCCGTCCGGGTCCTGCGCCTTGATGGGCGCGATCCACTCGCCCCCGAAGCGCACCTCGCCGTAGGGGTTGTCCTCCAGAATCATCACGCCGTACTTCTGTGCCAGCTCGTACACCTTGCGGCGCTTCTCCGCGCTGGTGGTGAATCCGCTGGGGTTCTGGAAGGTGGGGATGATATAGAAAAGGCTGATGCCGGGCTGCCGGAAGGCCTTTTCCAGCGCTTCCAGGTCCACCCCGTCCTCGTGCAGCTTCACCCCCTGCAGCCGCCCGCCGTAGGAGCGGAACGCGTTCATGCAGCCGATGAAGGAGGGACTCTCCACCAGCACGGTGTCTCCCTCGTTGACGAACAGTTTGGCCGCCAGGTCGGCGCACTGCTGGCCGCCGGAGGTGATGAGGATGTCGTTGTCCTCAAAGGAAATGCCCTCCGTCGCCTGCAGGTGTTTTTTGAGCGTTTCCCGCAGCGGCGGGTAGCCCTCCGAGATGCCGTACTGCAGGATTTTGGCCGGCTGGCGGCGCATGGCCTCCTCCGAGATGCGGGCGACCGCCTCGGACGGGAAGGCGTCCGGATCGGGGCTGCCCCCGCCGAAGGAAATCATGCCCGGCTCATTGGCCAGCTTCAGCAGTTCCCGGATAATCGAACCCTGCGCGCCTTTCATGCGCTCCGCGATGCGGTAGGCCATTGTTTCGCCCTCCCCGATTGATGGCAATGGTATACCATACCGGCGCGCGCGCTTCAAGACAGGGCGCGACCGCGCGCGTTCTTGACATCCCGCCGCCCGGTTTGTACACTTTCCGCGTCCGGCGCCCGCATGAAAAACTGCGCCGTTCTGTCGGATAAAAACAGCCCCGCCCAGGCGCGGCGGGGATCGCATGGGAGGGAAAAGGAATGCGCAACCGAAAGCTGAACGCGTGGGTGGAGGAAATCCGGGAACTGTGCCAGCCTGATGCCGTGGCCTGGTGCGACGGCTCGGAGGAGGAGTACCTGCGGCTGCTGGACGGGATGGTCCGTAAGGGCGCCGCTGTGCGCCTCAACCAGCAGCTGCGCCCGGGATGCTACCTGTTCCGCAGCCATCCCTCCGACGTTGCCCGCGTGGAGGACCGGACCTTCGTCGCCACCCGCGACCGGGAGGAAGCCGGCCCCAACAACAACTGGCGCGACCCGGACGAATTGAAGGAAGAGATGCGGGCGCTTTACCGCGGCTGCATGCGCGGGCGGACGATGTACGTCGTGCCCTTCGTGATGGGTCCGCTGCATTCGCCCTTCTCCATCGTTGGGGTGGAAATCACCGACAGCCCCTATGTGGTCGTCAACATGCGGCTGATGACCCGGATGGGCGAGCAGGCGCTGGACATGCTGGGGGAGGGGGACTTCATCCCCTGCCTGCATTCCGTCGGCGCTCCGCTCCAACCCGGGCAGGAGGACGTCGCCTGGCCCTGCGCGCCGGAGCTGTCCCAGAAATACATCGCCCACTTCCCGGAGGACATGTCCATCTGGTCCTACGGCTCCGGCTACGGCGGGAACGCCCTGCTGGGCAAGAAGTGCCTGGCCCTGCGCATCGCCTCCGCCAAGGCCCGCAACGAGGGCTGGATGGCGGAGCACATGCTCATCATGGGCATCACCGACCCGGTGGGACGCAAGTCCTACTTCACCGCCGCCTTCCCCAGCGCCTGCGGCAAGACCAACCTGGCCATGCTGGTGCCCACGCTGCCCGGATGGAAGGTGGAGACTCTGGGCGACGACATCGCCTGGCTGCGGCGGGGCGAGGACGGCCGCCTGCGCGCGGTCAACCCCGAGGCGGGCTTCTTCGGCGTCGCGCCGGGCACGTCCTTCCAGACCAACCCCAACGCCATGCACAGCATCAGCCAGGACACCCTGTTCACCAACGTCGCGCTCACCGACGAGGGGGACGTATGGTGGGAGGGCATCGGCACCCCGCCGCCGCCGCACCTGACGGACTGGCAGGGGAAGGACTGGGCGCCCGGCGCCGCCACGCCCGCCGCCCATCCCAACGCCCGCTTCACGGTGTCCATCACCCGCTGCCCCTCCCTCGCGCCTGAATGGGAGGCCCCGGAGGGCGTGCCGGTCAGCGCCATCCTCATCGGCGGCCGGCGCCCGGGCACGGTGCCCCTGGTCTACGAAAGCCGCTCCTGGCGCCACGGCGTGTTCATGGGCTCCATCATGGGCTCGGAAATCACCGCCGCCGCGATATCCAACGCCATCGGACAGGTGCGCCGCGACCCCTTCGCGATGCTGCCCTTCATCGGCTACAACATAAAGGACTACCTGCGCCACTGGCTGGACATGGAATCGCGCTTCCCGGCCGGGCGGCTGCCGAAGGTGTACAGCGTCAACTGGTTCCGCAAGGACGCGCAGGGGCGTTTCCTCTGGCCGGGCTTTGGGGACAACGCCCGCGTACTCAAGTGGATTTTCGAGCGCGTCCGCGTGGAAGGCGGCGCGAAGGATACCCCGGTGGGCGCCGTGCCTGCCCCGGGCGACCTGGACCTCGGCGGGCTGGACGTCAGTCAGGCGGCCATGGAAACGCTGCTCTCGGTGGACGGGGACGAGTGGCGCAAGGAGGCGGCTTCCATCCGTTCCTACTACCAGTCCCTGGGCGACGGTCTGCCAAAGGAGCTGTGGGCGGAGCTGGAAGCGCTGGAAGCGCGCCTTTCGCAGGCTGAATAGCCGCTTCGGCTTCTTCCCGGCCGGGCGTTGACTGGCTAACATCGCAAGGAGGGCGGCCATGGAGTTGGGGCAGCGTTTTCTGGAGCTTCAGCCGGAAATGGTGCGGCTGCGCCGGTGGTTCCACGCGCACCCGGAGCCGTCGCTGAAGGAGGAGCAAACCGCCCGCCAGATTGCGGCGGAACTGGACGCGCTGGGCATCCCCCACGAGGCGCTGCCGCCCAACCACGGCCTGGTGGCGGTCGTCAAAGGGCAAGCGGGCGGGCCGGCCGTGGCGCTGCGGGCGGACATGGACGCCCTGCCCGTCACCGAGCGGACCGGGCTCCCCTTCGCCTCGCAGAATCCCGGCTTTATGCACGCCTGTGGGCATGATGCGCACGTGGCGATGCTGTTGGGCGCGGCGCGTGTGCTCAACGAGACCCGGAACCGGTGGGAAGGCACGGTCTATTGTTTCTTCCAACCGGCGGAGGAAATCGGCCAGGGGCACCAGGAGGCGCTGGACTGGCTGGAACGCCGGGGTGGTGCGGGCGCCGTATTCGGGCTTCATATCTGGAGCCTGCTGCCCGAGGGGGAGCTGCTGCTACTGCCCGGGGCGGTCTTCGCCGGCGTGATGAGCTACATCGTGACCCTCACGGGCCGCGGCGGGCACGGCGGGCGGCCGGACCTGGTCCGGGACCCCATCAAGGCCGCCTGCGACCTGGTGCTCAAGTACGCCGCCATCCCCACCAATTTCTACGACGTGCTGGATCCCTGCGTGGTCAACGTCGGCTACATGGAGGCCGGCACGGTCGGCAACGTCTTCCCCTCCCGCGCGAAAATCCACGGCGGCATCCGCTGGTTCAAACCCGGCGGGGAGGAAAGAATCACGGACGCCATGCGCCGCATCGCCGCCGGCGTCGGGGCCGCCTACGGCGTGGAATGCGAGTTGAGCACCTTCGGCATGCATCCGCCGGTATACAACGACCCGGCGTTTGTCGAAAGGGGCCGGGCCCTTGCCCCCCAGATCCAGGGCCTGCGCCTGTCCGCCCAAACCGAGCCCATCGTCGCCGGGGACAACATGAGCTTTTACCTAAAGCGCTACCCGGGCTTCTACGGCATTCTCGGCGCCGGCAAGCCGGGCACGGAAATCTTCCCCCATCACCACGAGTGCTTCGACATCGACGAGAGCGCCCTGCGCAA
>JAAZAQ010000259.1 GCA_012514225.1 Clostridiales bacterium
AATCGAAAAAGGTCCGCGGGCCTTTTCCGGCAAGTAAAAGGAAGGGTTGAACCCTTCCTTTTGAATGGGGGCGCAAGGGAGAACCCGCGGCCTAAAAGTCGGGCGGGACGTTCTGCTTGAGGTGCTCGTTCATGTTGTTGGTCTGGGAGCGTCGGACGTTCATGTCGTCATCCGGCGCGGTGGGCGTGGCGTAGGCCAGGGGGTCGTCCCCGGGCCGTTGGGGCGCCTTTTGGCCCTTGGGCGGGTATTTGGCGCCCAGGTCGAAGTCGGTGTCCGTGACGCCGGGCTTGCCGATGCCCTCGTCGGGCAGGGGCTCTTCCCCCGCCTCCTTCCTTTGCTCCGCCTCACGGCTGATCTGGTCCAGCTCGTCCACCATTCGCCGCACCTCCTCGCGCTGCTGCGCCGAGAGGGAGTGGAAGAGGTAGGCGACGTCGGTCACGCGCGTGGTTTCCCTGCGCTTTTCCTTGTGCTCCTCGGACTCCGTGAAGACGCCGCGCACCTGTTCCACCGCCTTGCTGCCCGCATTCGCCGCCGCGTGAACCGCCTTGCTGCCGGCGTCCACGGCGGCCTGCACCGCCTTCTCGCCCTTTTGCGTCAGGTCGCGCGCCAGGTCGCTGTCGACGAAATCCCGGATGGCGTCGCGGGACTTCTCCACGCCCGTCACGATGGCGCCGATGCCGGACATGACGATTTTCTGCAGCGCGCCCGCGTCGCCGTCCGTCGCCTGCCCGCCGGCCCCGGCCACTGGTTCTTCATTGGCGGTGTCCATGTGCTTTTTGTCCGGGTTTTCCATGTTCAGCCACCTCCTCAGGGGCATTATACCCAGCCCCGCGGCCGGGTGGCGCGGGCGGCGCGGGTATATTCCCCTTGTGCCTGGCAAGGCAAAACTGACGGATTGGAGAATGTGCCATGCTGCTGAACCTGGTTCTCTGGGTGCTGTTCGGCGCCCTGGCCGGCTGGATTGCGGGGCAGTTGATGGGCAGCCGGAACGGGCTGGTCGTGAACGTCATCCTGGGCGTCGTCGGCGCGATTGTGGGCGGCTTCATCGCCAGCCTGATCGGCTTCAACTACGCCGAGGGCTTTAACCTGGTGTCCCTGCTCATCGCCATCGCGGGCGCCTGCCTGGTCATCTGGCTGGCGAGGATGGTGCGCAGGTAAACCCCGGTTCAAGGGCGGAAAACCGCCCGGACAACCATCGGGGCAAGCCGGACGGCCTGCCCTGGTCTTTCGGAACCACGGCTTATACCGGAGGGTTCTCCCCGCTTTGCAGCACGTCGTAAATCATCAGCCCGGCGGCCACGGCGGCGTTCAGGGACTCCGCGCCGCCGGGGATTGGCAGGCGCAGCCGGTAGTCCGCGCGCGACAGCACGTCCGCGTCCAGGCCCGCGCCCTCGTTGCCGACCAGCAGGCAGACCCGGGGGCCGAAGGGCGGGTGGGCGTAGTAGGGTTCCCCGCGCAGGTCCCCCGCGACCCGGTCGTAGCCGGACAGCGCGTCCAGCGCCCTGGGCAAGTCCCTGCAGGCATAGACGGGCACGCGGAACACCGCGCCCATGGACGCCCGCAGCGCCTTGGGAGAAAAGGGGTCGGCGCAGCCGGCGTCCACCAGCAGGCCGTCGAAGGCCGCGGCGTCCAGGGTGCGCAGGATGGCCCCGACGTTCCCGGGGTCCT
>JAAZAQ010000260.1 GCA_012514225.1 Clostridiales bacterium
CCGGCAGGACGTTGTGCATGGATACCGGGATGCGCAGCATGGAAGCCAGGGTAATCAGGTCCGCGCCGACGTGGCCGTAGACCGTCACGCCGTGGTTGGAGCCCCAGTTGGCCATGACGGAATACACATCCTTGAAGGGGCCTTCCCCGGTGACGCGCGGCGCGAACCAGGTGCAGGGCCAGGTGCGGTCGGTGCGGTTCATGATGGTCTCATGCGCGTCGTCCGGCAGGCGCACGGTCTCTCCCTCGGCAATCTGCAGCACAGGCCCGACGCCGTCGACGATGTTGACCCGGAGCAGGGTGACGGGCATCTCGTGCTCGTTCTTGAAGTGGCTGCTGAACCCGCCGCCGCGGAAATACTCGTAGTTCGCGCGCTCCCAGTCCGTCGCGTCGAGGCAGGCGCTGATGTCCTTCCTGGTCATCTCCCAGAAGGGCTTCATGCAGTGCCTGCCCTTGGCGTCCACCGCGGCGCCGGAGCCGTCCAGCGCCGTGGCGCCGGAATTGATCAGGTGGATGAAGCCGTCTTTCGCCTTGCCGGCGGGCTTCCAGCCGGTCACGCGGCGGGTCGCCTCCGGGCTCCAGTAGGTGCGCACATCGTGGAAGCAAGGGGCGGAATTGGTGACCAGGGTGCCCAGCATCATCGCGACGCCGTTTAGGGTGTCGTTCTCGGTGGCGAAGGCCGTCGGCTGTCGCGCGCCGTTCCAGTCGAAGGTGGACGCCAGGATGGCCTCCGTGAAGTCCGCGTTGGGCAGCCAGTCCGTCCAGGCGCGCTGGCCCTGGAAGCCGCCGGCGACCGCGTTCTTGCCCAGGGCTTCCTCATGCCAGCCCAGCTCCTTGAGTTTCTCGTTGCCATAAAGCAGGTCGCGGACGACGAGGGTCAGCTTGGCGATAAACGCCCAATCCTTGTCGGCCGGGACCACCTTGCTGCCGGTCACGATATCGGGCAGTTTCTTGCCGGCGTTGACGTCATAGCCTTCCTTGCAGTTCTTCTTGATCCAGGCCAGCGCCTTCTTGTACTCCGCCGGGTCGTAAATGCCCAGGTGAATCCGGCGCAGGATGTCCGTCATGTCGACGAACTCGGCGCGGATGCCGAAGAACTTGGAAAACATGTTCATGTCGCAGTAGGAGCCCGCGATGCCCATGGACACGCCGCCCATGTTGACGTAGGACTTGTTCTTCATCCAGCCCACCGCAACCGCCGCGCGGGCGAAGCGGAGCAGCTTCTCCTCCACGTCCGCGGGGATGCGGGTGTCCTCCAGATCCTGCACGTCCCGGCCGTAAATGGAGAAGGCGGGCAGGCCCTTCTGGGCGTAGGCGGCCATGACGGCGGCCAGGTACACCGCGCCGGGGCGCTCGGTGCCGTTGAATCCCCAGACCGCCTTGAGGGTGCCGGGGTTCAGGTCCATCGTTTCCATGCCGTAGCACCAGGAGCGGGTGACCGACAGGGTGGCGACCACGTTTTCCTTCGCGAACTTGCGCTCGCAGGCCGCCGCCTCGGCCCCGCCGCCGATGGTGCTGTCGCTGAGGACGCACTGCACCGGGGTGCCGTCGGGGTAGCGGAGGGTGCCGATAAGCTTGGCAGCCGATTTGGCCATGTCCATGGTCTGCTTTTCCAGGCTCTCCCGGATTCCGCCCCATCGGCCGTCGATGATGGGCCGGATGCCGATTTTGGGATAATCCATAAATCCTCCTTCAATCACTTCGGCCGCGCGGCCGTTTTCGCTATGCGTTGTGCATATTGTAACACGCTGCCCCGGGCGATACAACGCCGTGGCAGCGTTTCAGTATACGGTAACCGCCGCGGCAGCGGCGGTTCCCGGGTCGGGTGACGAAAGGACGCGGCGGTCAGCGGGCGAGCTTGTAGATGGCGAGCACATCCTGCCAGCGCAGTTTTTTCAGCCCGCCGATGGCTTCCTCCGCGCCGAAGTAATGCCCGGTGCATTTTTGCGCCATCACTTCCAGCTGGCTGTCGTCGATGCCCAGCCCCTTCAGGGTCTGCGGCAGGCCCACGAGCTTGAAGAACTCCTGCAGGCGGGCGATGCCCTCCCGGATCATGTCCTCCTTGTCCCTGAAGCCCTTGGACACGCCCATGACGTTGACGGAGAACTGGACGAACATGTCCGGATTTTCCTTGTAGACGTATTTCATCCACGCCGGGGTCAGCACCGCCAGGCCGGCGCCGTGCGCGACGTCGTAGGCGGCGGACAGCTCGTGCTCCATGCCGTGGCAGGCCCAGTCCTGCTCCCGCCCCATGCCCAGCAAGCCGTTGTGCGCCACGGTACCCGCGAAGCCGATTTCCGCCCAGGCGTCGTAGTCCTTCGGGTTGTCCAGCAACTTGGGCGCGTTGGCGATGATGGTGCGCAGCGTCGCCTCGCACAGGGCGTCGGTCAGGTCGACATGGGTGGTGTTGGTGAAATAGCGCTCGAAGATGTGGCTCATCATGTCGGCGATGCCGTTGGCAATCTGGTTTTTGGGAAGGGTGAAGAACAACTCGGGGTTCATGACGCTGACCAGGGGACGTAGCAGGGGATGGCCAAAGCCGTATTTGCGGCCGGTTCCCTCGTTGGAGATGACGGTGTCTCCGCTGGATTCGCTGCCTGCCGCCGGGATGGTCAGGACGACCGCGACCGGGAGGGCTTTCTTGATGGACTTGCCCTTGTCGTAGATGTCCCACACGTCCCCGTCGTAATACACGCCCATGGCGATGGCCTTGGCGGAGTCGATGGCGCTGCCGCCGCCGACGGCCAGAATCAGGTCCACCTGCTCCTTGCGGCAAAGCTCGATGCCCTCGTGCACCAGGGAGAGGCGCGGGTTGGGAACGACGCCGCCGAGCTCGACGAAATC
>JAAZAQ010000261.1 GCA_012514225.1 Clostridiales bacterium
GCCGCGCTCCACATCAAACCAAACAAGGAAAAGAGGGGAAGAACGATGTCGCTGAAGGATGACGATCTGAGCAAGGTGTCCGGTGGCATGGGCGGCGAGAAAACGGTCTATTATACGGTCGTCAAGGGGGACAACCTGCATTCCATCGCCAGGCACTACCAGGCGCAGGGGTACTCCGGCGTAACCTGGCAGAAAATCTACGACTGGAACCGCAACCGCATCACCAACCCGGACCACATCGAGATCGGCTGGCGGCTGCTCATCCAGCTGGTTCGCTGACAAGCGGCCCGCGGATTGGCCGGGAAGCCCGCGCAGCGCCTGCCGCCGCGCGGGCTTTGCGCCTTTCCGGCTTCCCGCCCGGCGGGGGCTTTCGCCGCATCCCGCCCCGCGCGGGAGCGCGGGAGGACGCCGGACGCCTGCCAAGGATAGCCCCTTTGGGTCATTTGCGGGGACGAATCTTTCCGTATGATGCAGGCATGAAGGAGAATGCCGCGCAGCGACGTTCGTCGTAGGGACGCCGCGGGGGCGCCCGCCCTGAGCGGGCCATATCCCCCGTTTCCCGCGCCCAAGCGATGGCCCGCCGGCGGCTGCCAGAAAGGACGGAAGCGATGAACATCACGCAGGCAAGGGACGGCGCGACGCTGCGGGTCGCCCTGGAAGGCCGGCTGGACACCCTCACGTCCCGCGAACTGGAGGCCGCGCTGCGCAACAGCCTGGACGGCGTGACCCTCCTCGAGCTCGATTTCGCCGGCCTGGAGTATGTGTCCAGCGCGGGGCTCCGGGTTTTGCTGGCCGCCCGGAAAGCCATGAGCCGGCAGGGGGAGATGCGGGTCACGCACGTGTCGCCGGACGTGATGGAAGTGTTCGAAATCACCGGCTTTACCGGCATCCTGGACATCCGGTAAGCGGCCGCCATGCGCCGCAAGTTCCAGACCCGGCTGCTGCTGCTGCTCACGCTCGCGTTCGCGGCGTCGGTCTCGGTTTCCTGGGTCATCCAGACCCGCCACGCGGGGGAAGATGCCCTTTCCCTGATTTCGCACCGGCTGGACAACGCGCGGGAGGAGATTCTCCAGAACGAGGAGGATTTGCGGTCCATCCGCGTGGAAAACGAGGCGGGCGTGCTCCGCCAGCTGCGCGTGGCCAGGTGGATGCTGGAGAACGACCCGGATGTCGGGAAAGACGCCGGGTCCCTGAGGAAACTCCTGCCGGTGCTGGACGTTGACCAGATTCATATCATCGACGGGCAGGGGGTCATCACGGTGTCCACCGAGGAGGGGTACGCCGGTTACCGGATGGACAGCGCGACGCAATCCGCCTGGTTCCTGCCCGTCCTGAAGACGCCGGGGCTGGAGATGGTGCAGGAGGCGCAGCCCATCGGCCGGGACGGCAGCACGGTGATGCAGTTCGCGGCGACCGGGCTCACGGGTCAAGGGGGCATGGTGCAGGTCGGCAACGTGCCGGAGCGCCTGGAGGAAAGCCTCCGGCTGGCCGATATCCGCCGCTGGGCGCCCAGCCTGCACATCGGAAGCGGCGGCGTCATCCTGGTCGTTTCGGACGGGCGGGTCGTCAGCGGCGGCGGCAGCGCCTTCGAAGGCGCGTCGCTTGATGAGCTGGGAATCGGCGAGCTGGAGCCGGGCGGCGGCGCGCCCGTTACGCTCAAGGGCAGGCGGTACCTGGGAATGGCCGTGCCCGCGGGGCCGTACCGGCTTGTCGGCGCCCTTCCCTTTGGCGAAGTGTACGCCGGGCGCAACCAGACGCTCCTCATCCTCGCCCTGGTCTTCCTCCTGCTGTTCCTCCTGCTGTTCCGGCTGGTTTCCCGCCTGGTCGACCGGGAGGTCATCCGGGGCATCGC
>JAAZAQ010000262.1 GCA_012514225.1 Clostridiales bacterium
GCCTCGGCATGGATACGGACCGGGTGCGCAACGCCTTCTTGTGGGACCAGGGGCTCAGGATGCTGGGGCTGACCCTGCTCTCCGGCCTGGCCGCCCTGCTGGCCGCCTACTTCTCCAGCCGCTCCGCCGCGCGCGTCGGCCGCAGCCTCCGCGGGCGGATTTACGCGAAGGTGCTCTCCTTTTCCCGGGCCGAAGTGGACCGCTTCTCCACCGCCTCCCTCATCACCCGCTCCACCAACGACGTCAGCCAGGTGCAGAACACCGGTGTGATGATGATGCGCATGCTCTTTTACGCGCCCCTGCTGGCCGTCGGCGGCATCTGGCGGGTCGTTCAGGCCAACACGGGCCTGGGCTGGATCGTGGCGGTCACGGTGGTGGCGATGGTGCTGCTGGTCGTCTTCATCGCCCGGGTGGTCACGCCGAAGTTCAAGGTGCTCCAGCGCCTTATCGACCGGATGAACCTGGTCTCCCGCGAGAACCTGACGGGCGTGCAGGTCATCCGCGCCTTTTCCCGGGAGGCGCAGGAGGCGGAGCGCTTCCGCGGGGCCAACCGGGAACTGACCCGCGTCACCCTGTTCATCAACAACGCCTTCAGTTTCGTCATGCCCATGATGATGCTCATCGTCAACGTGGTGGTCGTGCTCATCCTGTGGTTCGGCGCCGGGGGCATCGAACAGGGCCGCCTGCAGGTGGGCGACATGATCGCCTTCATCAGCTACACCATGCAAATCGCCTTTTCCTTTATGATGATGGCGATGTTCAGCTCCGTCATGCTGCCCCGCGCCGAGGTGGCCGCGCAGCGCGTGGACGAGGTGCTCACGACCGAGCCCGGCATTGAAAGCCCCGCGCAGCCCCAGGCGCCGTCGGCGGCGGAAAAGGGCTTCCTGCGCTTTTCGGACGTGTCCTTCCGCTACCCGGATTCCGCCGAGGAGGTGCTGCACGGGCTGACGTTCGAGATGCGGGAGGGGCAGACCGCCGCCGTCATCGGGGCGACAGGCTCCGGCAAGTCCACCCTGCTGCAGCTGATTCCCCGCTTCTTCGACGTCACCGGCGGGAAAATCACCCTGGACGGCGTAGACCTGAGGGACTGGGACCTTTCGGCGCTGCGCGCGCAGTTCGGCTTCGTGCCCCAGCAGGCCCAGCTGTTCTCCGGAACCATCCAAAGCAACCTGAAGTACGCCGACCCCGATATGGACGACGCGCGGATGGAGCGCGCCGCGCGCCTGGCCCAGGCGGAGCGCTTCATCGCCGAACGCGGGGAAGGCTACGGCAGCCCGGTCGCCCAGGGGGGCGGCAACCTCTCCGGCGGGCAGAAGCAGCGCCTGTCTATCGCCCGCGCCATCGCGGCCGCGCCCCGCTTCCTGCTGTTTGACGATTCCTTCTCGGCGCTGGACTACCGCACCGACCTGAAGGTCCGGCAGGCGCTGAAGGAGGAGCTGGGCGGCGCCGGCGTAATCATCGTCGCCCAGCGCATCGCGACGGTCATGCAGGCCGACCGCATCATCGTGCTGGAGGACGGGCGCCTGGCCGGACAGGGCACGCACCGGGAGCTGATGGAAAGCTGCCCCGCCTACCAGCAAATCGCCAGGAGCCAGCTGTCCGACGAGGAGCTGGGCCTGAAAGGAGGGGATGGGCATGTCTGAGCGGCAGCGGGCCGAGCGCGGGCGGGGCCCGGGGAACCGGCACGGGCCGGGCGCGGTGGAAAAACCCAAGAATTTCAAGGCCGCCTTCCGGCGCCTGACGCAGGCGCTCCACCCCTGGAAGGGGTGGCTCCTCCTCTGCGGCGTCCTCTCGGCGCTCAGCGCCGTCATCGGCATCTTCGGCCCCAAAATCACCGGACAGGTGACCACGGCCATCTTCGAGGGCCTGCTGCTCCGGGTCAGGGGCGGCGGGGGCATCGATTTCGCCTTCATCGGGCGCACGCTGCTGTTTCTGCTGGGCCTCTACCTGCTCTCCGCCCTGTTCTCCTTCTTCATGCACCGCCTCATCGCCCGCGTCACCGCCGATTTCAGCTTCTCCCTGCGCCAGGGCATCGGGGAGAAAATCCACCGCGTGCCCGCCGGCTACTTCGAGAAGACCGCCGTGGGCGACGTGCTCTCCCGCATTACCAACGACGTGGACTCCGTCTCCCAGAACCTCAACAACGTGTTCACCCAGCTCATCTCCGGCCTGGCGACGCTGGTGGGCGTGACGGCGATGATGTTCACCATCAGCCCCCTGATGGCGGCCCTGGTCCTGCTGGTGGTGCCCGTCTCGATGGTGCTGGCGCGGGTCATCTTCACCGGCTCCCAGAAATACTTCAAGGCCCAGCAGCGCCAGCTGGGCGAGCTGTCCGGGCAGGTGGAGGAGACCTTCTCCGGCCACCAGGTGGTGCAGGCTTTCCGCCAGGAGAGCGCCGCCGTCGCGCGGTTCGAGGAAACCAACGGCGCGCTGTACGAAAGCGCCTGGAAGAGCCAGTTCTTCACCAGCCTCATGCACCCCATCATGACTTTCGTGGGCAACCTGGGTTACCTGCTGGTGGTGGTGTTCGGCGCCGCGCAGGCGGCCGTGGGCCGCATCTCCGTGGGCGACATCCAGGCCTTCATCCAGTACGTGCGCAACTTCATGCAGCCGCTGATGTCCTTCGCCCAGGTGACCGGGCAAATCCAGACCATGGCCGCCGCCGCGGAACGGGTGTTCGAGTTCATGGACGTGGAGGAGGAGAGCGAGCCGGAAAACGCCCCCGCCCTGGGGCCGGTGAAGGGGCGCGTGTGCTTTGAGCACGTGCGCTTCGGCTACGACCCGGGCACCATCGTCATCCAGGATTTCTCCCTGTGCGTGCAGCCCGGGCAGACCTGCGCCATCGTGGGCGAGACCGGCTCGGGCAAGACCACCCTGGTCAAGCTGCTGATGCGCTTTTACGAGCCGCTCTCCGGCCGCATCACCCTGGACGGCACGGACCTGGCCACCCTGACCCGCCGGGAAGCCCGCAGCGCCTTCGGCATGGTGCTGCAGGACACCTGGCTGTTCTCCGGCAGCATCCTGGAAAACATCCGCTACGGCCGCCCGGACGCGACGGACGAGGAGGTCAAGGCCGCCGCCGCCGGCGCGCACGCGGAGCACTTCATCCTCACCCAGCCCGGCGGCTATCAGATGGAAATCAACGAGGAGGCGGACAACGTGTCCTCCGGTCAGAAGCAGCTGCTCACCATCGCCCGCGCCATGCTGGCGGACAAGCCCGTGCTCATCCTGGACGAGGCCACCAGCAACGTGGACACCCTGACCGAGCACCGCATCCAGGAGGCCATGCGCCGGCTGATGAAGGGGCGCACCAGCTTTGTCATCGCCCATCGCCTGTCCACCATCCGCGGGGCCGACCTCATCCTGGTCATGCACCAGGGCGAAATCGCCGAGCACGGCACCCACGAGGAACTGATGCGCAAGGGCGGCCGCTACAAGGAGCTGTACGAAAGCCAGTTCGAGCCGGCCTGAACCCTGTCCCCCTTTCCCCGCGGGCGGATTGTTTCACGTGAAACAATCCGCCCGCCCCGTAAAAGCCGGAAGGAGGCCGTGAAGGATGCTTCCAGACGCCCATCTGCGCGCGCTGCGGGAATTGAGCCGGCTGCTGGGCCCCTGCGGGGGGCTGGTCTGGGCGCTGACCGGCAGCGCCGCCTTCGCCCTGCGGGGGATGGACCTCACACCCCGTGACATCGACCTGGTCGCCGACCGCTCCGGCGCCTGCCGCGTCGGACGGCTGCTGAAGGACGCCTGCCTCCGGCCGGTGTCCCCCTCCTGGTCGCGCTACGTCCGCTCCCATTTCGGGCAGTTCGAGGTGGCGGGCGTGAAGGTGGACGTGATGGGCGACCCCTCCTACCTGGGCTTCTCGGACGGTTGGACCGCCCCCGCCCCGCTGCCGCCCCTCATCGAAACCTATGAATCCGGCGGCCTGCGCCTGCCGGTGCTGTCCCTCGCCCGGGAGGAAATCGTCTACCGGCTGATGCGGCGGGACGCCCGCGCGGAGCAAATCGGGGCGTTCCTGCGGACGCGGGGCGGCTGAGGGCGCGGGCGTCCGCCCCTTCCTCCCTCCAGGCGCAATTCCCCGAAAACTGTCCGGTTCCGCCCATCAGGCGGGCCGGAGGTGCTATAATGCCCTTACTGGAATCAGGCCGGCGGCCGCGCGCAAGGGAAGCGCGGCATCGCCCGGCCATGCCCGCGGATTGCGCCCAAAGACGGAAAGGCGCGGGTCCGCCGGGGGAAAGGGGCGCGAATGGACGGGGAAGTGACCATCCGAAAAGGCTTTGAATACGCGAAGGAGGCGTTCGCCCAAAGGGGCGTGGACGCGGAAAGCGCCCTCCTGAAGGCGGACGCGGTGCCCGTGTCCATGCACTGCTGGCAGGGGGACGACGTGGGCGGGTTCGACGGCGCGGACAGCCTCACCGGCGGCATCGCGGTGACCGGCAACCACCCCGGCCGCGCGCGCAACCTTGAAGAACTTCAGCAGGACATCCGCAAGGCCATGTCCCTGATCCCGGGGACGTCCAAGCTCAACCTGCACGCCTGCTATGCCGTCAAGAACGGGAAGGCCGTCGACCGGGACGCCTACACCCCCCGCGAGTTCGCCCCCTGGGCGGATTTCGCGAAGGAGGAGGGCCTGGGCCTGGACTTCAACCCCACCTATTTTTCCCATCCCATGATGGACGGCAACCTGTCCCTGTCCAGCCCGGACGAAAC
>JAAZAQ010000263.1 GCA_012514225.1 Clostridiales bacterium
CCTGGGCGGCGACGTCAGTCCCTTCCTGCCGCCAGGCGCGGCCAGGGCGCTCAACGAGATGTATCGGCAAAAGAAAGCAAGCAAATAAAGGAGGAACCCCCATGTCCAGAACAGAAGTATTCGCCCTCGCGGACGAGCTGACCCTGCTGCTCAGGAACGCGAAGAAGATTCCCCTGACGGACACCGCGATGGTTCATCAGGGAACCTTCACGGACCTGATCAAGCGCATCGTCTCCTCCTATGACCCGGCCCTCGAAAACGCGCAGAAAATCGTGGACAACGAGGAGCACATCATCGTCGACGCCCAGCACAAGGCGGAGGAGTCCATGCGGCAGGCCCAGGCGCAGTCCCAGGGCATGGTGAACGAGGCCAACAGCTACGCCCAGTCCACCCGGCAAAGCGCAGACGCCTACCTGGCCCAGGCACGGAAGGCCGCCGAAGACGAAGCCCAGGCCATCCTGGCGGACGCCCAGGCCCGCGCCGGCAACCTGGTGGAAGACGCCAAAGCCCACGCCGACGAGCTGGTCAGCAAGACGACCGTGCTGGCGCGCGCGGAAGCGCAAGCCCGCGAAATCCTGGAAAATGCCAACCAGCACGCCCAGGCGCTGCGCACCCAGACCCAGCAGGAGCTGGACGGTCTGCTTTCCCATATGGACGGCACCATCGCCAACCAGCTCAACGAGCTGCGCGTGATGCGCCAGAACATCGCCGGCATCCAGTTCCAGGACGAAGGCAATTGATGCCTGCTTAGAATAAGCATTTATTGTCAAAGAAGACCGCCCAGGAAGGCGGTCTTCGGTTTTGTGAGAATCGTTTCCCTTCTGCAGCCCAGGTTTATTCCTTGGGAAGCCTGCCCTTCAGGTCCTCGTAGGCGGCGGCCAGCTGGGGGTCGCTCAGGTCCCCGGTGTCGAAGAACTTGTCCTTGAGTTCCTCCGGCATCTCCACCACCAGGTCGGGCGTAATGCCTTCCTTGTGCACCTTGCGCCCCAGGGGGGAGAAATACTGCGCGTTGGTCAGCTGGAAACCGGACTTCTGGTCGCTCAGCGGCACGACGAACTGGATGACCCCCTTGCCGAAGGTCTTGACGCCCACCAGTTTGGCCCGGCCATAGTCCTGCATGGCGGCGGACAGGATTTCGGACGCGGAGGCGGAGTTCTCGTTAACCAGCAGCGTCAGCTGCATATCCTCCGCGCCGGCGCCTGTCTGGAACTCCTTGCGCCGCCCGTAGCGGTCCTCGGTGTAGTACAGCAGCTTCCGGTCCAGGAACAGCTCCCCGATTTCCTCCGCGTCCTGCACCCAGCCGCCGGGGTTGTCGCGCAGGTCGAAAATCAGGGATTTCATCCCCTGGGATTTCAGCTCCTGATAAGCCTTTTTAAAAGCGTCCGAGCTGTCCCCCGCGAACTCGAACAGGATGATGTAGCCCACCTTGTCGTCCAGCATCTTGTACTCCACGCGGTTGACGACGATGTTGGCCTTGATGAGGTCGAAGGGGATGAGTTCCCCGTTGCGGACGATTTCGATATGGACCTTTTCCCCGGGGATGCCGCGCATCAGGTTGACCGCGTCCTGCATGGTCGCGGTCGTCACCTGGATATCCTCCACCGTTAGGAAAACGTCCCCCTTCTTGATGCCGGCCCGCTCCGCAGGGGTGTCCCGGAACACGCGGGTGATGGTTACGGAGGAATCCTCGTGGCTTCCCAGCATTTGCACGCCGATGCCCGCGTATTTGCCCTCGTCGTCCTCCTGCAGCTGCTCCCAGGCTTCCTGCGGGTAATAGAAGGAATACGGGTCCTCCAGGCCGCCCATCAGGCCCTGCACCGCGCCGTCCATCATCTTTTGCTCGTCCGGCTCCTCATAGAAAAACGCGTCGACGTACTGCCGGACTTCGTCCAGCAGCTCGTAGCGCTTCAGCCGCTCGTATTCCTCCTTCGGGATGGTCACCGTTTCCGCGGCCCTGGCGCCCGGCCACGCGGCCGTCAGGAGCGGGAAAAGCAGAACAAGGGTCAGCGCGAGGAGAAGCGGGGTCTTCAGGCAGCGCTTTGTCATGGCACGTTCCTTTCGGGCGGGGGCATGGCCGGGAAACCGGCGGTACTCCCCAGGGTGTTCAGGTCGCTGAGCATCTTGAAGGTCATCGCGTCCCGGAATGAGCGCAGGTCCAGCCCGCAGGCGCGCTGTACCTTGTCCAGCCGGTACACCAGGGTGTTCCGGTGAATGTACAGGTCTCTTGCCGCGTCTGTGAGGTTCAGGTTCCGCTGGATAAAAACGCGGATGGTTTCCAGCATTTCTTCATTGAACAGCTTCTCGTTCTCCCGGTTGAACAATAGCCCGGCGAACCGCGACGCGTCCTCGGGGGAGAGGCTGGCAAGGACGCGCTCAGCCAGCAGGTTCCCGTAGGCGTGAATCCGGGCTTCCGGATGAAACAGGCGGCCGATTTCCAGGGCTTTCCTGGCTTTGAGATAGGAGGCGCGCAGCCCGGAGAGCCCGTCAACTGTTTCGCCGATACCGACGGTCGCTTCCAGGCCCAGCTCGTTTTGCAGCGTGTCCAGCAGCGCCATTGCGAACTCCGTCAGTTCTTCCGGGGTTTCGTCGCCGGTTTCGCGCGCCAGCACCATGCTGCGGGCGTTTTCCCAAACCACGAGGTCCCCGGGGGAGACCGGAAGCGCGTCCTGAAGGGCTTCCCGCA
>JAAZAQ010000032.1 GCA_012514225.1 Clostridiales bacterium
AAGGAACTCCGGGCAGGACCAGGTGCCGCAGGCGCTGAGGCTGTCGCCCTTGACGGCCATCTGCAGCACGGCGCCGCCGGGGTACTGGACGAGCAGCGCCTGCCCGCCGCCCAGGGAATGGCTGCCCTGGTATACGGCCTTCCCGTACAGCAGGTCCATCAGCCGGCCGACGGCGCCGGGGTCGGTGACGGTGCCCACGCCGGAGAGCTGCAGCGCGGTCGCCCCCCCGGGCAGGGTATCCCGGAGGGTTTCGCCCGAGAGCAGCGCGCTGCCGGCGTAGGAAACCCGCTGGAAGAGGCGGACGGTTCCGCCCACCTCGGCGGTGACGGCGGCGCCGCCCATCCCGGGCACTGCACTGACCGCCGCGCCCTGCGCCGCTGCGTTGCTGAGGGTGGACCGGCCCGTGTCCAGCGAGGGCTCCCCGGTAAAGGTTTCGATGCTGCCCAGGGGGCGGCCGGCGAGGGAGGAGGCGTCCTGCGGGCTGGTCAGCATCCGGTAAAAGCGGCCGTCCGTGCGGATGAGGGGAAAGTTGGCGCCCTGGGCGGGCGCCCAGACGCCGCCGGGCTGCTGCGGCCTGCCGGGGGACAGCACCACGCTGCCGCGGGGCAGGTCGCGCGCGGATTCCTGGATGCCGCCGCCCATCTGGCCCGCCTGTAGGGTGGGCAGGGTGGGCACTTCGCTCTTCCGGAGCGCCGGCAGCGCGAGGGCGGAAACGCCCAGCACCAGCAGCGCGGACAGCGCGAAGGCCAGCCCGCGGCGCAGGGGCGCCCGAACGGTCGGGGCGGGAATCTGCCCGTCCGCCCGGGCCATCGCCTGCCGCAGCAAGCCGGGCCCGGCGTTCAGGCCGCCCAGCGTCTCCTGGGCGACTTCGTTAAGCCGCTCCAGCTTGATCATGGTTGCTCGCCTCCGTCCAAAAATTGCCTGAGCTTCTGCCGCCCGCGGGACAGGCGGCTGGAGATGGTGCCCTCCGGCACGTCGAGGATGCCCGCGGTTTCCTCCGTGGAAAAGCCCTGGTAGTAGAACAGCAGGAACACCTCGCGCTCCGGCGCCGGCAGGGCGTTGACCGCCTGCATCAGCGCCTCCTTTTCCAGCCGCTCATCAATGCGGTCCGAATCGGGAATCAGGTCCAGCTTCTTGCTGCCCAGCAGCACCCTTTTATGCCAGGAGGAGCGCCACAGGTCCCGGCAGCGGTTCAGGGCGACCTTGAGCAGCCAAGCCTTCTCGCTGCCGGGGATGAGCACGGGCTTGTTTTCCATCAGCCGGACGAACACGTCCTGTGTCACGTCCTCCGCCTGTTCACGGTTGCCCAGGTAGAAATAGCTGACGCGCAGCACGTCGGTGGCGTAGCGCTCGTACAGCGCCGCGGCCTGCTCATGGACGTTCTCGGCCCCGTTTTCCTCCGGGGGAGCGCTCCCTGACATCATAACGAACCGCTGTCCCCCTTTCTTGCAGGATGAGCCGCGCTTTTCGCGGTTTTTTGCCCAGCCGCCCGGATAGGGAGCCCGGGCAGACGGGGGAGCCGGCGAAAAGCCGGCTCCCCCTTGGGCGCGATGCGCTCAGGCGCCGCCATGGCGGCCGCTGCGCCGGTTGCGGGAATCAGTGCCCTGCGGCGGATTTGATGCGCCGGGCTCCGCGCCGCCCCGGGCCTGGCCCGGGTCCTCCGGCCGGTAAGGCACCCTGGCCTGGCCGGACGGCTGCGGGGATTGCCCCTGCGGGGGGAAGGCGGAAGGGCGGTAGGTCGCCGTTCCCTGGGTGGGCGGCTGTCCCTGCGGAGGGAAGGAGGAGGGGCGGTAGGGCACCGTTCCCTGCGGCGCCTGGCCCGGCTGGCCGGGCTGGGGCGGGGTGCCGGGGCGGTAGGTCGCCGTGCCCTGGGGCGCCTGG
>JAAZAQ010000264.1 GCA_012514225.1 Clostridiales bacterium
CGCTGACCACGGCCCCCCGGGGGAGCGGCGGGTTCGGCTACGACCCCTTGTTCGAGGCAGCCGGGGGCAGGACCTTTGCCGAGATGCCGGAGGAAGAAAAAAACAAGATCAGCCACCGCGCGCGCGCGATGGCCCTTCTACTGGAAGCGCTGCAATGAAGCTGCTGCTGTTCTCCGATTCGCACCACGGACACGGCATGCTGGTGGCGCTGCTGCGGCGGGTGAAGGAAGAGGAAGGGATTACCGCCGTCCTCTTCGCCGGGGACGGCGCGGGCGACGCGGACGCGTTCTCCGGCCTGGCTCCGGTGTATAAGGTGCGCGGAAACTGCGACCCGGGGGAGCTTTCCGTCCCCCAGGCGATGAGCCTCGCCTTCGGCCCGACCCGGGTTTTCCTGACCCACGGCAACCTGCAGCGCGTCAAGATGACCCTGGCGCTGCTGGCACGGGACGCCGCGGACGCCGGCGCCGGCGTCGCCGTGTTCGGGCATACGCACCGGCAGCGCGCTGACTACGTTTCAGGCGTGCTGTGCGTCAACCCCGGCGCGCTGGAAAAGGGCGATTACGCGCTGCTTCATTTGCAGCCGGACCAGCCGCCGCGCGCGGAGTTGCTCAGCCTGAACAGAGGTGCCGAATAAAGAACCCGAAACGCCGGGCTACAATCAAATCGCTACGCGCCGCCTGAACCCGGGGGAATCAGTCATCGGCGCCCTGTTGCCGGAGCCCCTTGGGGTAATGGTTTTTCAGCGTGCCGGCGACCGCCTTGCCCCAGCCCAGATTCCAGCCCAAATAGGACGCGGCGGAGAATCCGGTCAAGGAAGGCGGGCAGGGAACCTCTTCGCCGCGGCGGTACCGTCTCGCCATGGCTTCATCCAGCGGAACATCTGACACGGCGTCCGCCCACAGGGCCAGAGCGTGTTCCGGCTTTGGCGTCTTGCCCGACAGGTCGGCCAGGTGCAACCCCAAACGGAGGATGTTCAGCCCCAGGAAGGCTTCGTATCCCCCGGGCGCCGCGACCGCCCGACCGGCAAAGCGCGCGTTCGCCCGGACTTCCCCCTTAACCCAGCCCTCCAGCGCCCGGTTGGCCTGCGCCAGCGCTTTGTCCTCCCTGTGATGAGTGGGCGGCGGGCTATGAAGCGCCGGCGCATGGCCTTTTTTGCGCATCAGGGCCACGAAATGGCCTTCACTCCGGATCCGGTGCGGCCAAAGGCGCAGCAAGCCGTCCTGCGCGGGCGGCAGGCCGGGCAGGGCGAAAGGCTCCATGCAGAAATCCGGATGCCGGCTGAGAAAGCCCTCGATTGCGCCTTCGTTTTCCAGGCGGTTGAACGTGCAGGTGCTGTAAGCCAGCGTTCCCCCCGGGCGCAGCATCGCCGCCGCGCTGTCCAGGATGGCGGACTGCCGCCTGGCGCAGGCGAAGGGCAAATCCGCGCTCCAGTGCATCATGACGGCCGGATCCTTGCGGAACATCCCCTCCCCCGAGCAAGGCGCGTCCACCAGCACGCGGTCGAATGCCCCGGGCAGGGCCTTGGCCAATCGGGCCGGCGGCTCGCACAGGACGACGGCGTTTGTGACGCCCATGCGCTCGAGGTTGCGGCTCAACTCCTTCGCGCGGGCGGGCACGGGGTCGTTGGCCAACAGCAGCCCGCAGCCCCGCATCCGGTCCGCGATCTGGGCCGCCTTTCCGCCCGGGGCGGCGCACAGATCCAGCACGCGCTCGCCCGGCAGCGGCGCGAGCGCCGGGACGGACGCCATCGCGCTGGGCTCCTGCAGGTAAAAGGCGCCCGCCCAATGCAAGGGGTGCGCGCCGAATGAACCTTCTTCCTGAAGGTACCAGGCGCCTTCCGCCCAGCGGACCGGCTCCTCCAGCCCGGGCAGCGGCGGAGCGGCCTTCCGCGCGGAAAAACGCAGGCCGCGGCGCGGGGATTCGCGCAACGCGGCCAGGAAATCCGGGAGTTCGCCGCCCAGAAGCGGCGCGATGAGTTCAGGGAATCCCTGCGGGAGACCGGTCTCGGGCCCGCTCATTCCGGCGGCAGGTCCCGGGGCTGTTCGTTGCTTTGGGGTGCATGCCGGTAATTGTAACTCTGCGGGTAGTACGGCTTGTGGAAGGCCTCTTCCTGGGGAATCGGCGGCGGGAGGGCGTCCAGCGGCTCCAGGGCGCCCTCCTGGTCGAACAGGGTTTCTTTCAGGCTGCGGAACAGCCCGGGCTGCCGGCTTCTGCGGGAGCCCGCGCGGCGGCGGCGCTCCGGATACGCCGGTTCCTGCCCCGGCGTCATGGCGTCCGGCTCCATGCCCTCCATCATCCCATCCTGCCCGTATGCCTGCCATTCCGGCGCGGCATAAGGCGCCTGCCCGCCCGGAATGGGCGGCGGCTCCTCCTGCCTGTACTGCTCCCAGGGCAGCATCGGCGTGAACGCGGGGGCGTTTGGCGGCGTCTGGGGTGACCATTGCGCCTGGAAAGCGCCGGGGTCCGCGTAATCCGCAGGCTGGGGCGCCTGCGGCCCGAAATCAAAGTGGATCGGCTCGTCCTGCCCATAAGCGCCGTACGCCGCAGCGTCCTGGTATTCGGGAAGGTCCAGCGGGGAATGGTCCAGGTCCTCCATGTAATCGCGGGTGACGGCCAGCCGCCTGCGCGCGTCCCGGCGGCGGAACCAGTCCCGCCAGATGAGGTAGGGGCGCCAGCGGATGAGCCAGACGGCGAAATCCATGACGGTGCCGAACACCAGGATGAGCAGGATGATGGGCAGCCAGAAACGCCGGATAAACCCGGAAACGCCGGCCGAGGGATCCGTTACCAAATCCCACAGGCTGTTAAACAGCGCGCGCGTCCAACCCAGCAGCAGCGCGAACAGGCGGTCGGCGAGGACGTTCACGGGTTCCCGCCGGACAGCGGCGGCGCAGGCTCGATTTCGACCGACACGTAAACGGCGTTGTCGCTCAGGTGGATGACCCCATTGGGTTTGTCGACCCGCAACGCGCGGATGACGGTGTCCCGGCGGTCGCTGACGTCAATGTCGGACAGCAGGTTCAGCATCCGGATTCCGTCGATGTCCGCCTGCTCGCCCGCCACGACCAGGTAGGCGGGGTCCGCCGTGACGGCCGCGACGGCAAAGCCTTCCGCCGTCTCCCCACGGACGACGCCGGTCAGGTTGACCGGGACGGATTTAGTCGGGTAGACGCGCTGCTCGACCAGGAGGGTATCCAGCAGGACGTTCTCGCTGGTCACACTGACAAGGTCGCTGGAAATCTCTTCCCCGTCCCGCGTCACCAGGCGGAAGGGCACCGCGGAGTACACGACGCCGGCTTCGCCGTCGACCGATTGCTGGTTATAGGCGGCCGTGACCTGGGCGACCCGCTCCACCAGAGAGCGGGGCCCGGAAATGACCACGTTGCCGGGGTCCACGCTGGGCGGCGCCGCGTAAAAACCGTCCCTGAGGCTGCCGAAGGTCTCCAGGCTGACGGGGACGCGCCGCCTGGTTACATATTCCTCGACATAGACGGTAATCGCTTCCTCAGACATCCAGGTGACGGTGCCGTAGATGTTGGAGGCGCTGGTCAAAATCGGCAGCTTCTGTTCCCCCGGCGCGCTGATGCGGCCCGCGTCGACGCGGACGCTGTAGTTGGTGGCCGCGGCGCCGTCATACACCCGCTGCGGCACCTCCGCCTTGATGCGGATGGGCGCCAGGTCCAGGCCACTGGTGATGACCAGGCCGTTGCGCTGCAGGGTTTCCGTGCCGGTGATGGCGACCTGGACGTCGGTGAAGGTTTTCTCCCGCGTCAGCGTCGCGTCCTCGCTGATGAGACCGCCCCAGATGATGAGGGCGACCGCGAGGCTGACCAGCTTGAGCTTCCAGTTGGACTTGATGAAGCTCAGCGCGCTGCGCGCCACCTCCCGGAGGGCGCGCTTCTGGGGCTCGTGCTTTTGGGGCTTATCGCTCATTCCCGCGCTCCCTTCCGACCAAAGGCGTCCCGGATCATGCCGGCCGCCTTCTTGAACGTCATTTTATCGTGCTTGTACATGCCACTGAGAACGCGGTTGAGGGCCTCCGCGTCCAGGTGGCGCGTGAGCCGGCCCGCCTGGGCCATGGAGATGATGCCGGTTTCCTCCGAGACGATCAGGACGATGGCATCCGTCCCTTCCGTCACACCCAGGCCGGCGCGGTGGCGGGTGCCCAGTTCCCGGCCCAGGGAGCTGTTGTCGCTGAGGGTCAGCACGCAGCCGGCCGCCACGATGCGGTCGTCCCGGATGATGACCGCGCCGTCGTGCAGGGGGGTATTGGGCTCGAAAATGTTGGAAATCAATGGCCCCGAAATCTTGGAATCGATCGGGGTGCCCGTGTCCACGAAATCGCGCAGGCCGGTGCGCTGTTCAAACACGATGAGCGCGCCGACGCGGCGGCGGGACAGGCTCAGCACCGCCTGGCTGACCTCGAAGACAATGCGGCTGCCCTCGTCCAGGTTTTCGGACAGGTGGCCGAAGCGCGCCCCGCGCCCAATCTGTTCCAGAGCGCGGCGCAGCTCCGGCTGGAACAGGATGAGCAGCACGATGGCGCCGTTGCTCACGACGTTCATGATGAGCCAGTTGAGGGCCTTGAGCCCCAGGAAGCCGGACAGCCAGTTGATGAAGATGAGCAGCAGGAAGCCCCGGAATACCTGGCCGGCGCGGGTCTGGCGGGTGAGTTGGAAAACCTTGTACAGCAGCAGGGCAATGATGAGGATGTCGATGACGTCCTTGAACTGGACGCGGTTGAAGAGATTCCAGAAAAAGGACTCGATGCTGCTGATGATGGTTTTCACCGGGCCTTCTTCCTTTCTCCATATTTCCGTGGACTTAAGTATACAACAAACGCGCCGGCATTGGTACCCTCGGCGCGGAAATGATTACAAATTATTAACAACTTATGACGCCCGCCCGCCATGCCGGTCGAGGCGGCGGCAAATGGAAAAACCCCGCCAAGCAAGGCGGGGTTTCAGCGCGTCGTTTACTGTGCGACGGCTTCTTCCGCCGGGCGGACGCTGACCTTCTTGCGCGCCTTGCCCATGTGCTCGAAACGCACCAGGCCGTCGGTCAGGGCGAAGAGGGTGTCGTCCTTGCCCTTGCCCACGTTGTCACCGGGATGGATTTTGGTGCCGCGCTGGCGCACGAGGATGTTGCCGGCGAGCACGAACTGGCCGTCCGCGCGCTTCGCGCCCAGGCGTTTGCTGGCACTGTCGCGGCCGTTTCGGGAAGAACCGACGCCCTTTTTGGAGGCGAACAATTGCAGGTTGAGTTTCAGCATGGGGGCTTCCTCCGTTTCTTCATGGCGCCTGCGTCAGCAGGCGGACGTGTTCGGGATGGGCTTGCTCCAGGTCCTGCGCGCCCTGGCGGAAAGTCTTCAGGACGGCCAGGGCATCCGGGTTCAGCTGCCTTTGCTCCAGGGTAACCCTGAGGTATCCGTCCCTTTGGGTGACTTGCGGCTCCTGCCCCGCGACGGTTTCCAGCGAGTTGGCGCAGGCGGTGGCCAGCAGGGAGAGCGCGGCGCAGACCAGGTCGTTTCCTTGGGTTCCGGCGCCCGCGTGGCCGGAGACCTCGTATCCCGCCAGCTGGCCCGTGGAGGCGTAAAGCAGGCGGACGGTGGTCATCTCAGGCCGTGATGGCGGTGATTTCCACCTGGGTAAACGGCTGGCGATGACCCTGCTTGCGGCGGTAGTTTTTCTTGGCCTTGTACTTGAAGACCACGATTTTCTTGCCTTTTCCGTGCCGGACAACCTTGCCCTTGACGCTGGCGCCCTCCACTTCGGGGGTTCCCATCGTCACGGTGTCCCCGCCCAGCATGAGCACCGGGAAGGTGACCTCGCTGTCGGGCTCCAGGTCCAGTTTCTCCACGTAGATGGTGTCTCCCTCGGAGACGCGGTACTGTTTGCCGCCGGTCGCAATGATTGCGTACACTCGCAGCACCTCCGTTCGTTTACTCGCCGGGCGAAAAGGCTGTCAGCCCGGGGCAGCGCTACGCGCGTTTGAAAGCCCCTCCCGAGCGGCCGGAGGTCAATATATCACAGACGGAAGCCCGCGGTCAACCGGGAATTTCCGGGCGACTTCCGAATTATGAAACGCTTTTCAGCGGAGGCTTGACAGGGCCGTTCCCCCGTGGTATCTTTTGCGCGGCTTGAAAAGCCGGTGCCAGAGACAGCAGGCAGCGCGAGAGCGCGTAATGGCGAAAGCCGCCCGCCGAGGCGCGAGAGCATGACACGTATGCCCTTGTGCCGTTTGCACGAGGGTTTTTCAAATGATTAGCCGGAAAGCGGGTGAACAAACAAAACATGGAGCAGAAGGTCAACAAGAACCTGGAAGCCAAGATGCAGAAGGTGTCCGAAATCGCCAGCCGCCTGGAGAAATCCAAGAGCATGGTGATGGTGGATTTCAAGGGCATCACGGTGGAGGAGATTACCGCCCTGCGCGTCAAGTTCCGCGAGGCGGGCGTCGACTACGTGGTGTTGAAGAACTCCCTGATGCACCGCGCGCTCAACGAGCACGGCATCAAGGGGCTCGACGACCTGCTCGTCGGGCCGTCCGCCTTCGCCTTCGGGATGAAGGACGAGGTATCGCCCGCGAAAATCATCAGCGAGTTCATCGAGCAGAGCAAGTCCGAGAAAATGACCATCAAGGCCGGCCTGGTGGAAGGCAAGGTGGTGGATTCCAAGGCTGTCATGGCCCTGGCCAAGCTGCCGCCCAAGGAAGTGCTCATCGCGAAGATGATGGGCAGCCTCAACGCCCCGGTCACCAACTTCGTCGGCGTGCTCAGCGCGACGCTGCGCTCCCTGGTCTACGCGGTGGACGCGGTCCGCAAGCAGAAGGAAGCCGCGGAAGCCTGAACCCAAACCTGGAAACCATACAAATTTTTTGGAGGAAAACCCATGAAACGCGAAGAAATCCTGTCCGCTATCGAGTCGATGACCGTGCTGGAGCTGGCTGAGCTGGTCAAGGAGCTGGAAGAGAAGTTCGGCGTGTCCGCCGCCGCCCCCGTCGCCGCCGCCGCCCCCGCCGCCGCGGCCGCCGCCGCCCCCGTGGAAGAGAAGACCGAGTTCGACGTCGTGCTCACCAACGCCGGCGCCGAGAAGATCAAGGTCATCAAGGTCGTGCGCGAAGTCGTCAGCGGCCTGGGCCTGAAGGAAGCCAAGGAGTTCGTCGAGTCCGCCCCCAAGACCATCAAGGAAGGCCTGCCCAAGGCCGAAGCCGAGAAGATCAAGAAGCAGTTCGAGGAAGTCGGCGCGACCGTCGAAATCAAGTAATCCGAGAAAACCCCAGAACCGCGGGCAGCCGCCCGCGGTTTTTGATTTCCGGGTCAAGTACAAAAGAAAACCAGCATTCCGCGCCTCCGCCCCGGCATTTTATACCGTTTCCGGCGGAAACAGGGCGTGAAGCGGCGGGCCGAACTTGCGCGGCGCCGCCAGTCGATGACATAATGAGGAAAGTTCTTCAGGGAGGCGGAAATCATGTCAAACGGCAAGCCGCGCGTCGTGGTCAAGGTGGGTACGTCCACCCTGGCCTACCCTTCCGGCGGCATCAATTTCCGCGAGATGGACGCGCTGACCCGCGTGCTGGCGGACATGATGAATATGGGATTGCAGGTCGTGCTGGTGACCAGCGGGGCCATCGGCGTGGGCATGGGCAAACTGGGTTTGACCGAGCGGCCCCGCGACACGCCGGGCAAGCAGGCCGCGGCGACCGTCGGGCAGTGCGAACTGATGTACCTGTACGACAAGATGTTCTCGGAATACGGCTGCACCGTGGGGCAGCTGCTCATCACCAAGGGCGACGTGGAGGACCCGGAGCGGCACAAAAACCTGGTCAGCGTGTTCGAGCGTCTGTTTTCCTACAACGCGCTGCCCATCGTCAACGAGAACGACGCGGTGGCGGTGGAGGAAATCGTCTACGGGGACAACGACAACCTGTCCGCCATTGTGGCGCAGCTGGTGCGGGCGCAGAAGCTGATTATCCTCACGGACACGGACGGGCTTTACGACAGCAACCCGAAACTGAACCCGGGCGCGACACTGATTCCTTTGGTGGAGGAAATGACCCCGGACATCCTGGCATTGGCCCAGAAGTCCGGCTCGGACCTGGGAACCGGCGGGATGGTCACCAAGCTGCAGGCGGCGCGCCTCGCGACGAAAGCCGGCATCGACACCTACGTCATCAACGCCCGCCCGGTCGACAACCTGTACAGGCTGCTGGACGGGGAAAGCGTCGGCACCTGGTTTAGGGGGGGCAAGCCATGACAGTCAGGGAAATGGGGGCCCGCGCGAGAGAGGCCGCCGTAAGGCTTTCGCAAAGCGCGGACGCCCTGCGCGCGCAGGCGCTGGGAAGGATGGCGGACGCGCTGGTCGAATCCCGGGAGGCCCTGCTGCGGGAAAACCGGGCGGACCTCGCCGCGGGGAAAGACGCGGGGCTGGGAGAGGCGATGATGGACCGCCTGCGGCTGACGCCGGAGCGGATTTCGGGCATGGCGAAAGGGCTGCGGGAAATCGCGGCGCTGCCCGACCCGCTGGGAATCACGCTGTGGGAAACCCGCCGGCCCAACGGGCTGAGCATCCGGCGCGTGAGCGTGCCGCTTGGCGTGATTGCCATCATTTTCGAGGCGCGGCCCAACGTGACGGCGGATTCCTCCGGGCTGTGCGTGCGCTCCGGCAACGCCTGCATCCTGCGGGGAGGCAAGGAAGCCATCAGGAGCAACCTGCATATCGCCCGGGTGCTGCGCGGCGCGCTGAAGGACAGCGGGCTTCCGGAGGACGCGGTGCAGCTGGTGGAAGACACCACGCGGCAGTCCGCGGAAGAGCTGATGCGGCTGACGGACGCCGTGGACCTGCTCATTCCCCGCGGCGGGAAGGGGCTCATCGATTCCGTGGTGGAAAACGCGCGGGTACCAGTGTTGAAAACCGGCGACGGCGTCTGCCATATCTACGTCGACAAGGCCGCCGGGCCTGACATGGCGGCCCGCGTCGTCCACAACGCCAAGACCTCGCGGCCCGCGGTTTGCAACGCCTGCGAGTGCGTGCTGGTACACAGGGACATCGCGCAGAAGGCATTGCCGCCCATCATGGAAAAACTGCGGGACGGCGGAGTGGTCGTCCACGGGGACGAGCGCGCCCGGGCAATCGCGCCGGACTGCGTGCCGGCCACGGAGGCGGACTGGGGGCGCGAGTACCTGGGGCTGGAGATGGCCTGCAAGGTCGTGGACAGCCTGGACGAAGCCCTCAACCATATCCGCAGGTACGGCACCGGACACAGCGAGGCCATCATCACGTCCGACAGCCGGGCGGCGGAGCGGTTCCTTTCGGAGGTCGACGCGGCGGCCGTCTACCACAACGCCTCCACGCGCTTCACCGACGGGGGCGAGTTCGGGTTCGGCGCGGAAATCGGCATTTCCACCCAGAAGCTGCACGCGCGGGGGCCTGCGGGCCTGCGCGAGCTGACGGGGTACAAATACGTCATCGTCGGGGAGGGGCAGATCCGGTGAAAAAGGGCAGTATCGGTTTTATCGGGCTAGGGAACATGGCCGGCGCCATCATCACGGGGCTGCGCCTGAGCGAGGCCTACCGGGACACCGTCATCCACGGGACAGACCACAACGCCTCCAAGCGGGAGGATTACCGGTCCCGCTGCAACGTGGCCGTTCTGCCGGATGCCGGTTCCGTCGCAAAGGAAAGCGAACTGCTGGTGCTGGCCATCAAGCCGCAGGGGCTGGACGCGCTGCTGGCGGAAATCGGGAAGGATATCGGGGAAAGAAAGCTGGTCGTATCGCTGGCGGCCGGCAAGCGCCTGTCCTTTTACGAGCAGCGGCTGGGCCGCCGGATACCCCTGGTGACCGCCATCCCCAACGTCAACGCGAAAATCGGCCTGTCCTCGACCGCGCTGTGCAAAAACGACGCGGTCACCCCCGAACAGATGAAGAAAGCGGTCGCCCTGTTTGAGGCGGTGGGCGGCGTCGCCGTCCTTCCGGAGGACAAGCTGGCCGCCTACTCCGCCATTTCCGGCGCAGGGCCGGCCTTCGCCTATCTGTTCGCCGACGCGCTGGCGAGCGCCGGGCTCAAGGCGGGGCTCGCCCGCAGGGACGCGCTGCAGGCGGCCTGTGAAATGCTGGAGGGCAGCGCAAGGATGATCCTCGAAAGCGGGGAGCACCCGCGCGCCCTGGCCGACCAAGTGACCTCGCCTGGCGGCACCACGATTGAGGGGATGCACACGCTCGCGAAACTGGGGTTCGAGCACGCGGTGCACGAGGCGGTACAGGCCGTCATCCGGAAAAACCAGTGGCTGGCGGAACAGGCGCAGGTGGAGAAAGCAGAGTAATCGCCTGGTTCCAAAACGTTTGCCAGGTTGAATTTGAACGAACGGAAGGCCCATCCAAGGCTTTTGCATGTCGAAAAAGGCCCATGGGCCTTTTTTGATTCGGGGGATTGGCGCGGAGGGTTTCCGCTGATTGCGAGAGCGCCCCGGGCCCTGCAAAGCCGGGCAGCATGACGTCTCCCGGCAGGCTGCCGCCTCTACTCTGACCGCAGCGCCTCCACGGGGTGCTTGCGCGCAGCGACGCGGGAAGGGATGAAACCTGCCATCAGGGACAGCAGCGCGCTGATGCCCACCAGCGCGATGGCGCCAATCACGGGCAGGACGGCGTTGACCCCGGCGTTGTCCGTCAGGCGGTGGATGACGGCGTTGATGGGCAGGGTCAAAAGGGCGGAGACCGCGATGCCCAGGATGCCGGCGGCCAGGCCGATGATGAAGGCCTCGGCGGTGAACACGCGGCCCACGTCCTTCCGGGATGCGCCTAGGGCGCGCAGGATGCCGATTTCCTGGATGCGCTCCAGCACGGAGATGTAGGTGATGATGCCGATCATGATGGAGGAAACCACCAGGGAAACGGCGACGAAGGCGATGAGGACGTAGGAAATCACGTTGACGATGGTGGTGACGGAACTGATCATCATGGCGACGTAGTCGGTATAGACGATTTTCCCGCCTTCCCCCGCCCCGGCGTTGTACTCCTCCAGCAG
>JAAZAQ010000265.1 GCA_012514225.1 Clostridiales bacterium
TGGCTGACGGCGGACACGCTCATGTCCAGCAGGTTGGCCAGGTCGCACACGCACAGCTCGTGCCGGTCCAGGGCAAAGAGGATGCGGAAACGCGTCCGGTCGCCCATGACCTTGAAGAAGTCGGCGGCGTCGGAAAACACCGCCTCCGGCAGCATGGCGCCCGAAACCAGTTGGACGGCCTCCTCGTGCACGATATTCCCCTCGCAGGCGTAGCTCTTGTCCATCGCGGCCCTCCTGCCCGCATCCTACCATCCGGGGCGGGGGCGGTCAAGAATCGCGCGGCGGGCGGGCGCCGGCTTCGCCGGAAAGGAAGAAGCGCCTTGAAGCGCTTCCTATTCGGGGGAAAACCGCCCGTGTTCACGGGAAAACACTGTTCCCCCGCGTCAGCCCGCCGGCGAACTGTCCTTCATGCGGAAGGCCACCCACTCGTCGTACAGCCCCTTCAGGGTGGAATCCAGGAAGGGCAGGGCACGCTTCCACAGTTCCCCGGGGATGCCCCAGAAGGCCTCGGCGATGGGCCCGGCGATGGCGGCCAGGGTGTCGCTGTCCCCGCCCAGGGAGACGGCCGTGCGGATGGTGTCCTCGAAGGAGTCCGACTCCAGGAAGCACCGGATGGCCTGGGGCACGGTGCCCTGGCAGGTCTCGTTGAAATGGTAGGTGGGGCGGATCTGGTCGATGGTGAAGTCCAGGGGGTAATAGTCCTTTTCAATCCGGGCCTTGATGTCCTCCTTGTCCTGGCCCGTTCGGGCCAGGTAGATGGCCAGCGCCGCCGCCTTCGCGCCCTTGACGCCTTCGGGGTGGTTATGGGTCACGTCGGTTACGGCTTCGGCCATCTTCAGCGCTTCCTCCTCGCTGCCCGCGGCGAAGGCCGCCGCGCTGACCCGCATGGCGGCGCCGTTGCCGAAGCTGTCATACGGCGCGTCCGAGTCGCTGAACACCCAGTGGTAAAACCGCCCGCCGTAGCCGCAGTGGCGGTACTGCCGGCCGATTTCCTTCATCCAGCGGACGGCGTTCTGCCGCAACAGGCCATAGAAGGCCGGGCCCCGGCTCCCCGTCCGCTCCTGCGGCAGGGCCCTGGCGGTCTCCACGATGGCCTTGGCGACGGCCAGGCTCATCACGCTGTCGTCCGTCGCCTCGCAGGCGTCGGTGAACAGCTCAAAGTCCTTGCTCCGGTGGTTGTCAAACTCAAATCGCGAGCCGACGATGTCTCCGATCAGCGCTCCGTGCATGGGCGGCGCCCTCTTTCAAGGTTCGTTGTGATTCCGGCCGGCCCGCCTATTTCCGGCTCCTCTTGCGGATTTGCTCGTCCCAGTCCGGGGAAATCCTGCCCTTTTGGCGGAATTCGCGCGCGGCGCTGTTCATGGCGAGGAAGTTGAGTTCCATGCCCAGGGTGTCCGGCAGGAAGGTCTGCGCGCGGTCCTGGGCGATGCCGTAGCTCTGGGCGACTGCGATGGCGTCCATGTTGGCGCCCAGGAAGAGGAACTCCCAGCCCATCTCCCGCCGGGCGGTGACCAGGTTCGCCACGGTTTCCCGGCTGAAGTGGCGGCTGGCGTTCTCCATGCCGTCGGTGATGATGACAAAGAGCACCCTGTCCGCCCGGAACTCGCCCTTGGATTTGGCCAGCACGGCGTCCACCTTCGACACGGTGCGCCCGATGGCGTCCAGCAGCGCGGTGGAGCCGCCCACCTGGTAATCCTTCCCGGTGATGGGGGCGACGGAGGGCAGGTCCAGCCGGTCGTGCAGCAGCTCGTAACGGTTGTCGAACAGCACCGTGGTGACCCGGGCCTGCCCCTCCTCCTCCTGCTGCTTCCTGAGCATCGCGTTGAACCCGCCGATGGTGTCTTCCTCCAGCCCCGCCATCGAGCCGCTCTTGTCCAGGATGAAAACCAGTTCCGTCAGTTTCTTGTTCATGGGGTATCCTCCCTTTTCGTTGATGGCTCGAGGATACCGCGTTTGAACCTGGCCGGGGTCGCCTGGAAGGCGACAAATCGAAGCGGGGCGGAATTCGCGGGGTTCCGGTCTTCCCGGGGAGTCTTGGCAGCGCCCTTCCCGTTCGCTTCAGGAGCTGGCGCCTAGCAGCGGCAGGTCGCGCCCGAACAGCACGGCGTTGATTTCGAAGACGTCGTAGACGCCCTTGTTGATGAAGTAGGAGACGACGACGTCGAACTCAATGCTGGAGGAAAGGGCGTAGCCCGCCCGCGCCAGCAGGCTCTCGGCGTCCGTCCGGCTCAGCCGCAGGGCCAGGGCGAGGGCGAGCACCGTGCTTTTCCCGGGCCGGTAGGATTCGTTGCGGATTTTGGAGAACAGCCTGCGGTCGATGTTGGCGCGTTTGTAGACCTCGGCGTCCTTGTAGCCCTTGCTGTCGATGAGCTTCAGCAGGGTCCTCGAAAAGCTCTCGTCCAGCTGCAGGTCCAGTTCCAGCGGCGCCGGCGCGGATTCCGCCGGCATAGAGGGGGTGCCGTACGGCATCTTGCGCCTGACTCGCGGGGCTTCCTTCGTGAACGCGTCCGCGCTTTGCCGCTGCTCCAGCTTTTCCAGGTATCTCCGGTTACGGGACGATTCCATCCGGTAGCGGACCGACTCCGCCTCCGGCAGCATCCCCCGGCGGAGCAGGAAATCGATTTCCATTTCTAACCGGTTGTTCAGCCGCAGGTCTTCCCGGTCGTACAGCACCAGGGTGACGTCCATCTCCCCCTCGTCGGTGAGCAGGAAATCCCGGATGGTTTCGGTCGCCACATGCAGGGCCTCGTTCTTGGGATATCCGTAAATGCCGGCGGAAATCAGGGGGAAGGCGATGGAAGACAGCGCCTTCTCCCGCGCCAGGCGCAGCGCGCTGCGGTAGGCGTTCCGCAGGGTTTCTTCCTCGCCCTGCCGCCCGCCCATGTACACGGGGCCGACGGCGTGGATGACGTACCTTGCGCTCAGGCCGAAGGCCGGCGTCGCCACGGCCTGCCCGGGCTCGCAGCCGCCGACAGCCTCGCAGGCCGCGCGCATCCGCTCCCGGCCCGCCCCCTTGAACAGGGCGCCGCAGACGCCGCCTCCCTCCGACAGGGAGCGGTTGGCGGCGTTGACGAGGGCGTCCGCCGAGAATTGGGCGATGTCGCCCTGCGCGATGGTCAGCGGCATTTCAGGACCTCATTTCATGATTGTTTTCTGCCCTCATTATATCAAAAACCCGGGGCCGGGGCAAAGAATCCGCGGAAGGGCGGATGGGGCTGAACGGGAAAAAAGCCGGGAGGGTCGTTTGAACCCTCCCGGCTTTGGGCTTGCGCCCGGCGGCCGGCGCCGTGCGGATGATCGGGTTTAAGCCTTCAGCGCCTCCGGTTTGGCGTCCAGCGACTGCCAGACCGCGGCGGCCAGCGCGCCGCCCATCAGGGGGGCGACGATGAAGACCCAGACGACGCTCAGCGCGTCCGGCTTGCCAATCAGGGACAGGATGAGGGCCGGGCCGAAGGAGCGCGCGGGGTTGACGGAGGTGCCGGTGAAGTAAATGCCCAGGATGTGCACCAGCGTCAGCGTCAGCCCGATGACCAGGCCGGCCTTGCGGGCGGAGGCCTCGCGGGAGGTAACGCCCAGGATGGTCAGCACGAACACGAAGGTCAGGATGACCTCGATGATAACGGACTTGAACGCGTCGCCCTGAAACAGGCCGTTCTGGCCCAGCCCCATCTCCCCGCCGATGAGCCAGTAGAGGACGGCGGCGCCGGCGATGGCGCCCAGGAACTGGGCGGCGACGTAGCCGATGAAATCCTTTGCGGACAGCCGGCCGGAGAGGAGCATGCCGAAGGATACCGCGGGGTTGATGTGGCAGCCGGACACGTGGCCGATGGAGTAGGCCATCGCGACGATGACCAGGCCGAACGACAGGGCGGTGAGGATGTAGGCGGCGTCGGCCGCGCTGGTGCAGCCGGTGACGGCGGCGGTGCCGCACGCGAAGAGAACCAGGACAAAGGTGCCGATGAACTCCGAGACATACTTGCGCATAGGAATCTCCTGCTGGTGTTTTTATGCCCGCCGGCGGCGCGGCCATGCACAGGATACCCGGGCTTGCCGGATTTGGCAATACCAATTCAGACAAGCGATAGGGGAGAGCCGTTTATGCGGCGTTCAGGCCTACTCCGCGACGCCCGGAAGCGCTGTGTAATCGTCCGTCCAGGCATAGCCGCAGGTGCGGCAGGCGTAGGCGGTGAAGCCGAAAGCGCCCGGGGCGGGCGGCGTCACGGAGATGGCGTAGTCCGGTGTTTCGCAGGTTTCGGGCAGCAGGTTGACACGGTAGTTGGTGCGCTCGTCCCGGACGAAGCGGGTATAGACGTTGTCCTCCACCGCCAGGTGACGGTCCAGCGGCTCGCCGACAAAGCGGCGGCAGTAAGCCCGGCGGTCCTTGTTGTTCTCGAAAAA
>JAAZAQ010000266.1 GCA_012514225.1 Clostridiales bacterium
CGCTTCAACGACCCGCGCTTCCGAAAGGGCGTCATACTCCTTCCTCAGGCTTTGGGACTGCTCGTCCTTGGCCCGCGACAGCTCGTCCTGAATCTGGTGACGGATGGCGTCGGAGATTTCAATGGGCCTTTTGCAGTGAGGGCAAATGACTGTGGTTTCGTTCATGGTTGCTCTCCTTGTTTCGTTTCGAAAATCCGCGTGGGGAGCGGGAATCAATGCAGCCGGATGTCCGCCCAGGCGCCGCTTCTAACCCTGTTCGCCAGCAGTTTGTTGCGCACGATGGCGTCGATGAGGAAGGCGAACCAGGGGCCGGTCGCCTCCAGGTGCAGGAAGGGAAAAACCGGGAAGAGGGGGAAGCAGAGCAGCCAGGTCAATACCGGCCGCAGGATGCCGACGCCGACCAAGGACGTGTAGGCCACGTAGCGCACGTCGCCCGCCCCGCGCAGGCAGCCGGCGTACACCACCCGCCCGTTCTGCGGAAGCAGCGAGGGGATGACCACCAGGAATCCAAGGGACGCGTCGCGGATGACCGTTTCGTCCACGGTGAACAGGGCCGCTAAGTCTCTGCGGAAAGGCAGCAGCAGGGTGATGAGCAGCAGCGAGGCCACAATGGAAATATGCCGCGTGACGCGGATATAGCGGGCCGCCCGGTCCTTGCGGCCCGCCCCGAGGCTTTGCCCCACCATCGCCACGCCCGCGGAAGCCACGCCGTCCCCCAGGGTGAAGGACAGGGCGGACACCTGGGTGACGATGTGAAAGGCCGCGAAGGCGGCGGTGCCAAGCCCCGCGATGATGCGGGTGGTGATCAGGAACCCGCCGCGCAGAAACCCGGCTTCCGCCGCGGAGGAGCCGCCAACCTTCGCCAGGCCGCGCAGCGTATCGCGGTCAAAGGACGGCCGCCTGACCCGATAGCGGAAGGGCGACGCGGCGCTGGAAGCGAACCAGAAGGACACAAGGCCTGCCGTTGTGATGCCGATGACGGTCGCCAGTGCCGCGCCGGAAACCCCCAGGCGCGGAAAGCCCAGGTTGCCTCCGATGAGCAGGAAATTGAAGATGATGTTGACGACGTTGGACAGAAGGTGCGTAACCAGGGTGACACGGGTCTTGCCCAGGCCGCGGAAGGCGGCGCAGATGCAAAGCTGGATGCTGTTGGGGATGAAGCCCAGGGAGACAATCCGAAAGTAATCGGAGGCCATGTCCAGGGTGTCCGCGTTGGCGCCGGCAACGGACATCAGGGGGCGAGCCAGGAAAAAACCCAGCAGGGTGGTCACCAGGCCGATGATGACGCTCAGCCACATCGCCTGCTGCAGGCAGGAGCGCAGGCCCGCCTCGTCCCCCGCGCCGCGCCGGCGCGCGATGAGCGCCGTGGTGCCCACGTTGAGGGACTGGGCCAGAATCAGCAATATCATCCGCGGCTGCATGGTCAGCCCGACCGCCGCGATGGCGGCGGGGCCCAGGGTGCCCACCATGATGGTGTCCGCGGAGCTGATGACGCTGACGAGCAGGCCTTCCAGCACCGCCGGCCAGGAGATGGCCAGGGCCTTCCGGTACAGCGGCCTGTCTTCCCGGATTCCCCGCAAACTGACGAAAGAAGAAAGGCGAGCCCGCAACCAGCCAGTAATCGCCCACCCCTCCTTTCATGCAGCCTTGGGTGATATGGTATCACACAAACGAACACACTGCGTCCCGCCATGAGAACGCCCCCCAAGGCAGGGGGGCGCCCGGCGTGAAGCGCGCAGCGCAGGAAACCCTGCCTATCGGATGGGGCGGATTTTATTCAGCGGCAGGAGCACGTAGACGGCTTTCCCCACAATCATATCCCTGGAAATCGGGCCGACGTCCCGGGAGCGGCTGTCGTGGCTGCTGGCACGGTTGTCGCCCATCACCATGTACTGGTCTTCGCCCAGGACAACCCGGCCAAAGTTCTGCATGGGCGGGTAGACGATATAGTCCTCCTGCACCAGGGCGTCGTTGACATAAAGCTTGCCGTCCTGCACGGCGACGCTGTCCCCCGGAAGGGCGACCAGCCGCTTGACAAAGAGCTCGTGCTGGACGAACTGCAGGTCCAGCGGAGCGCCCAGGTGAACCGAGCGCGGCGTATTGCGCCCGGGGAAGCGGCAGATGACCACCTCGCCGCGCTTGAAGTTGCCCAGCAGCACGCTGGGCTTGGTCACCAGGACGATTTCGCCGTCCTGCAGGGTTTCCAGCATGCTCTTCCCGTCCACGCGGATGGGCTCAAACAACAGGGCGCGGATGGTCATCGCGAGGACGACGGCCAGCAGCAGCGTGCCGACCCAGCTTAAAATTTCCTGACCCAAGGTCTTTTTCTTCTTTTCCTTTTTCTTTCGCTTTCTATCGGAGCCGGCCTGCGTTTCCACGGGCTGCTCCTCCGCCGGGGCTGCTGGCGCAGCCTCGACCGCTTCAGGGCCCAGCTTACCGGGGTTGGCCTGGTCTTCTATTTGCGACGGGTCCTGGACGTATGGGTCGGTCATGTGGCATCTCCCTCGTTTTCATCTTGCTCGTTCGCGCCGCCGAAGGTTTCCGAATGTGGCGTCTCCGGCGCGCGTCCGGACAGGCCCAGGGTCACCTCCGGAGCGTCCGGTCCCTGGGTCACGGTCTTCCTGCGGCGGCGGATGAAATCGACGCGGTCCATCATCACCACCCGCCCGCATCCATTGCACTTCATCTTGATATCGGCGCCGATGCGGGTCACCGTCCAGAGCACAGAGCCGCAGGGATGCTTCCGGCGCATCTCCACCACGTCGCGCAGCCTGATTTCTTCCGGCAAAAGGTTCACCTCACCGCGACATTATACGGCAGATGAACCCGGACGGGCAAGCCGTGGCGGAAAAGGGGGGACGGCCGTCCGCGGCAAAGGCAAAAGCAAGGCCGCACGTTTGTGCGGCCTTGCCGTTGGAGACCGGCGGCGACCTACTCTTCCGGGCCGTTTCCAGCCAAGTACCATCGGCGCTGAAGGGCTTAACTTCTGTGTTCGGGATGGGTACAGGTGATCCCCTTCGCCATTGCCGCCGGAAATC
>JAAZAQ010000267.1 GCA_012514225.1 Clostridiales bacterium
CGGCGCGCCTCCTCCAGCGCGTGGAAGGTCATCAGGACGGCGCAGCCCGCTTCGCGCGCGGACGCGACCGCGTCCAGAAGCGCCGAGCGCGCCAGGGAACCCAGCCCCACGGACGGCTCGTCCAGCAGCAGCACGTCCCGGTCCAGCGAAAAGGCGGCCAGCAGGCTGAGCTTCTTGCGGTTCTCCGGGCTCATCCTGCGGCAGCTTCCAGTCAGCCCCACGTCCAGGCTCTGGGCAAAGTCGCGCGCCTTTTTCGGGTTGAAGCCGCCCCGGAAGCGCCCGACGAAGCGCAGGTAGTTTTCCCCTGTCGCCTCCTCTTCCAGAACCGGGGAGGCGGGGGCGTAAGCCACCTTTTTTTGCACTTCGCGGCGTTTTTTCCAGCAGTCCATCCCGGCGATTTCCGCCGTCCCGGCGTCGGCGCGGATCTGCCCCATCAAAACCCGCAGCGTCAGGGACTTGCCCGCGCCACCCGGCCCCAGCAGGCCCAGGGCCTCCCCCGGCTGCACGCTGAGGGTCAGGTCCGCGATGCCGTCTCCTTCATAGGACTTCGTCAGCCCCTCACATCGAATCATGCGTCTCCTCCGCCTGGCGGAGCGCCGCGGCTTCCCGCCCGCGCACGAACTCCGCGGTGAGGCGGTAGGCGACGGCGGCCAGGGGGATAAACAGCAGCATGCCGGGGATGCCCATCACGCCGCCGCCCAGCGTGACCGCGACGAGCACCCAGATGGAGGGGATGTCGATGGCGCTGGACATGATGCGCGGGTAGACGACCGAGCCGGCAATCTGCTGGACGACAAAGAAGGCGAGCAGGAACCAGAGCGTCTGCCCGGGATCCGCCGTAAGCACCAGCAGGGTGCCCAGGGTGCCGGAGATGAACGGGCCGAAAATCGGGATGAAGGCGGCGACGAAGGTAATCAGCCCCACGAGCACCGCGTAGGGAAAGCCGAACAGCAGCATGACCGCCACCGTCATCAGGGAGGAGACGAAGGCCTGCAGGCACTGTCCGGCCAGGAAATTGGAGTACGCCTGGACGAGCAGCCGGACCAACCGCTGGACAAAGGCGCCGGCCTTTTGCGGCAGGGCTGCGCGAATCAGTCGGTTCAGCTGGCTTTTGATTCTTTCCTTGCTGAAGAGCAGGTAAATCGCGAACACCAGGCTGACAATCAGGTTGAGCAGCGTCTGGGCAGCGGAGAACACCATGCCGGAGGTCGCGCTCAGGCCGCCGATCAAAAACTGGTAGGCACGCTGGAACAGGTCGCGCACGTCACGCTCATCCGTTTCAGCCAGACCCAGCGCCGTCCGGATGTTCTCGTTGCGGTCGCTGAGCCAGGTCTCCAGGTCCTTGAGCATCCCGGGGATGACGCGGATAAGGCGCTCCACGGCCGTCACGATTTCGGGGATGATGACCACCAGCAGCAGGGCGATCGAGGCCAGCACGATAGCCAGGGACAGCGTGAGGGTCATCGCCCGCTTGACCTTGGACAGCTTCGGCCCCAGGGAGCCGAACACCGGCAGGCGGTCCAAAAAACGCATCGGCAGGTTGATGAGCAGGGCCATGAAAGTGCCGATGATAAACGGAGAAACAATGGCCAGGAAGGTGCGCACCAGGTTGACCACCGCGTCGAAGCGGTAGAGCGCGAAAGCGAGCAGCATCA
>JAAZAQ010000033.1 GCA_012514225.1 Clostridiales bacterium
CGGACAGGTGCCAGAAGTTGGGCTTTCCGCCCTGGGTGAAGGTCTTCTTGGCGCACAGCAGCATCAATGCGGGCGCCCGGCAGGCCCACTCCTGGTTTTGCGGCGTCAGGACCGCGCACAGCTTTTCCTTCCGCTCCCCCTTGGCGACCAGGAAGCGCCAGGGCTGCTCGTTGAAGCAGGAGGGGGCGAAGCTGGCCGCCTCCACCAGCGCCTCCAGGGTTTCCTGGGAAACGTCGTCGACCTTGAGCGCGCGGTTGGCAAAGCGGGTCTTGATTTCCTCCATGATGTCGTACCGGAATGTGCGTTGCATGGTTGGCCCCCTGTCAGTTTCTCGCGATAAAACCGGTTGAGTATACCCGGTTTTCTGCGCTGTGGCTTGAAAAACAGGCGTTTTCCGCCCTAAAAACCGCGGACCGATTGGTTTTCGTACTCACAAAAGGAATAGCGCAGCCCGTTCTCCGCCGGCTGCGGCTCGCAGGAAACCAGGCGCCACGCGGGCAGCAGGTCCAGGTTGGGGAAGAAGCGGTCGGCGCCCGGCGCGCGGGCCTGGATGCGGGTCACGAAGGCACGGTCGCAGTGCGCCAGCAGCTGGGTGTACAGGGTTTCCCCGCCCATGAGCATCACGTCCTCCGGCGGGTATTCGGCGATGGCGCTTTCCAGTTCCGCCATGGACTGCAGCACCTGGGCGCCGGGCACCGACAGGCCGGGGTCCCGGCTCATGACCAGGTTCACCCTGTCCTTCAGGGGCTTCCCGCCGGGCAGGGAGTTGAGCGTGCCCCGGCCCATCACCAGCACCTTGCCGCGGGTCATCCGCGCGAAATGCCGCAGGTCCCCCGGCAGGTCGTAGAGCATCCCGCCCTCCCGGCCGATGGCCCAGTTCTCGTCGACCGCGACTATCGCGCGCATGCCGTCTCTCCTTTCCCGCCGCGTCAGACCGCGACGGGGATGTTTTCCTTCAGTGTATGGAACCGGTAGCCTTCCAGGCGCAGGTCGTCCCGGGTGAAGCGGTAGAAGTCCCGGACGTCGGGGTTGACGGCCAGCGATGGCGCCGGCAGGGGCGCGCGCCCCAGCATCTCCTCGATGAGCGGCACGTGCCGGTCGTAGATGTGCGCGTCGGCGATGACGTGCACCAGTTCGCCCGCCTCCAGCCCGCTCACCTGCGCGAGGAGGTGGACCAGCACCGCGTACTGGCACACGTTCCAGTTGTTGGCCACCAGCATATCCTGGGAGCGCTGGTTGAGCACCGCGTTGAGCGTCCGGCCGGTGACGTTGAAGGTCACGCTCCAGGCGCAGGGGTACAGCGCCATCTCATGCAGGTCCTGGTGGGCGTACAGGCTGGTGAGGATGCGCCGGGAGGAGGGGTTGTGCTTCAGGTCGTACAGCACGCGGTCCACCTGGTCGAACTCGCCCTCCGGGTAGCGGTGCTTCACGCCCAGCTGGTAGCCGTAGGCCTTGCCGATGCTGCCGCTTTCGTCCGCCCAGGCGTCCCAGATGCGGCTGGGCAAGTCTTTGACGTTGCTGGATTTTTTCTGCCAGATCCACAGCAGCTCGTCCACACAGCTTAAAAACGGCGTCCGGCGGAGCGTCAGGATGGGGAACTCCTGCCGCAGGTCGTAGCGGTTGACCAGGCCGAAGCGCTTGACGGTGTGCGCCGGGGTTCCGTCCTCCCACCGGGGGCGGACGGGCAGGTCCCTGTCCCAGACGCCCCCGTCCAGGATTTGCCTGCAGTTGTCGATGAAAATCCGGTCCGCCTGGCTCATGCCCGCCTCCTGCCGCGCGGTCTGCCGCGCCGGGGGATATGATACCGTATCCGCGCGCCCGGCGCAAAGGCGGCGCGGCGCTGATAACGGCGGTTTCTGCTGCCGCCGCGCTTTGCGGGGTGATTTCCGCGGTTTGACCGTACGGCGCGGGGGTGGTAGCATCGTCGCCGCCTGGAAGGGGGATTGTCATGGTGAACGGGCAAGGGAGACCGGCGGCGGGCGGCAGGGGCGGGCCGCTTGATTTGGCTGTTCCCGCGGTGTACGCGGCGCTGCTGGCGGCCGCCTCCCAGGTTGCGGTTCCGATGTTCCCCGTTCCGATGAACGCGGCACTGCTCGTGGTCTACCTGACGGGGCTGACCCTGCCGTCCCGGGGCGCGCTGCTGTCCGCCGGGCTGTACCTGCTGCTGGGCGCCGCGGGGCTGCCGGTCTTCTCCGGCTTCAGGGGAGGCCCCCAGGCCCTGCTGGGCCCGACGGGCGGCTACCTGCTGGGTTATTTCCTGGCCGCAGGCGCCGTCTCCCTGCTGCGCGGCTGGGCGGAAACCTTCCCCCGGCGGCTGCTGGCCTGCCTGGCGGGGCTGCTGGCCTGCTACCTGCCCGGCACCCTCTGGCTGATGTCGCTGACGGGCCGGACGCTCGCCCATGCGCTGCCCCTCGCGGTCCTGCCCTTCCTGCCCGGGGACGCGCTCAAAATCATGGCGGCCGCCCTGGTTTCGCCCCGGCTGGACGCGGCTTTGCGCCGGTTGCGGCGCTGAACGCCAGGGCGCGCCCTTGTATACAAACTGCCGCCGTCCTTTGCCGGGACGGCGGCTTCATTCCGGCAGCAGGGCGGCTTCGCCTTCCATCAGCGTGAGCAGGCGCCGCCCGTCGTTCACCAGCAGCCGGCCCTCGCCGTCCACGCCCTCCGCCCGCCCCTGCGCTTCTCGGCCTTCGCTCTGGAAGGCGACGCGCCTGCCCAGGGTGGCGCAGCGCGCGCGGTATTCCGCGAGGTGCCCGGGCACGCGGGGCAGCCCCTCCAGGATTTCGTTCACGATGAGCGCGGCGGTTTTCTCCCTTTCCGCATCCGGCCAGGCTCCGAACAGGGTGCCGGCCAGCCCCTCCAGCTCCGGGGGGAAGGCCGCGGGGCCCAGGTTCAGCCCGATGCCGACGACGGCGCGCGCCTCGCCGTCCGGTGCGCAGACGCCCTCCGTCAGGATGCCGCCCACTTTCTTGCCCTGGTACAGCAGGTCGTTGACCCACTTGATGGCCAGCTCCGGCCCGCCCGCAAGGCGCACGGCGCGCAGCGCGGCGACCGCCGCGAGCGTGGTCAAAAGCCCCGGGGACGCGGCACCCGGGTGGAGGACGACGCTCAGGTACAGCCCGCCCGGGGGCGAAAAAAAGCCGCGCCCGCGCCGTCCCCGGCCGCCGGACTGCTCCGCCGCCAGCACGGCGGCGCCGTGGGGGGCGCCCTGACGCGCCCAGGCCTTGGCCTCGTCGTTGGTGGAGACGGCCCGCGCCAGGAAGCGCGCCGGCGCGGGGGAGGCCAGGAAGGCCCGGTATCTGTTTTCGTCCGGCACCGGCATATTCAGCCGTCCAGCGCGTCGCGCACGCGCGCGCGCAATTCCGGCACCGCCTCCGAAAGGAACCAGGGGTTGCGGCCCTGCCAGCGGAAGTTGAGCGGGGAGGGATGGGGGATGGGGAAGAAGTCCGGCAGGTACTCCCGGTAGGCCCGCACGGTCTCCGTCAGGTTGCGCTTTGTGCGCCCCGCCAGGTAATGGCCCTGCGCGTAGCCGCCCGCCAGCACCCTCAGGCGGAGCTCCGGCAGCAGGGACAGCAGCGCGGGGTGCCACTTCCCGGCGAACCCTTTGCGCGGCGGCAGGTCGCCCGAGGCGCCCTTGCCCTGGTAGTAAAAGTCCATCGGAATCAGCGCTACCTTCCCGGGGTCGCGGAAGTCCTTTTCGTCCAGGCCCAGCCAGTCCATCAGGTTCTGGCCGCTCTTGTCCCCCCAGGCGACGCCGCTTTCCTGCGCCGAGGCGCCCGGCGCGTGGCCGACGACGAGAAGCCGCGCCTGCCCGTCCGCGACAAAGAGCGGCCGCCAGCCTTTTTGCGCAAAGGCCCGGTTGTCCCCGTCCCGCGCGATGGCCGCGCGGATGTCCTCAATCCTGGGGTCCATCGTCCTCCTGCTTCGGGTAGGCAACCCGCCCGCCGTCCACCTTCGCGAACGGCGTCATCCGGTGCAGCGCGGTCTTGCCCGGACCCATGATGTCGATGACCTGCACTCCATGCGCGGTGAGCGCGTCGGCAATCAGGGAGCGGTGGCAGCGCCAGGGCACCGCCTCCGCGCACATGACGGCGGCGGTCCGCTTTTCCGCCAGCGTTATCAATTCCGCCAGCGCCCCGGCGAATTCCGGCGTCTGCATGTAGTCGGCGAAATTACGGAAGGAGGCGTTGCGCCAGCCCCCGCTGACGGATTCCCGGGCCTTCCCGCGCAGGCCGCCCAGGCCTTTCAGGTGCAGGTATCCGATGCCGGCTTCCTTCAGGGAGGCCGCCAGCGCCTCCTGCCCGTATTGGGGGTTGTGCCGGGAGCCGGGCACGGTGCGCACGTCGGCCAGCAGTCCGACGCCGTTTTCCTTCAGCAGGCCGATGAATTCCCCGATGGGGCGCGTGGAATGGCCGATGGTATAGAGGGTCAGGGCGACCGCCTCCCTTCCTGCCGGTACAATGCGAATATACCCGTGGGCGGGCGCCACGGGGCCGCTCGCCGCCCCGCCTCGCCCGGACGCAAAGATTGACAATTCCATCCGTCCGCTTTAAAATCATCGGCAGCAGCGATTGATTGCAGTTTCAAATCGTCGGGCGCGGGACTTGTTCTTTCGCGGCCGGGCAGGAGGAATGCGTGAAACCCAGCGGATTACGCCGAAGCGAACGGCCGATGGTCTGGCTCTTCCTGTTTCCCATGACAGCCATCTACGTCCTGATGTTCATCTTCCCTTCCCTGCGCGCCTTTTACATCAGCCTGTTCGACTGGAGCGGCTTCACCGCCTCCATGCGCTACGTCGGCCTGGGGAACTTCAGGGAATTGCTGGGGGACGATTATTTTTGGTCGGTCGCCTTTGTCAACACGCTGAAAATCCTGTTCATTGGCGGCGCCATCATCTTCGCGATTGCCTTCCTGCTCAGCGGTGTGCTCTCGACCAACCTGCGCGGCAAGAAAATATTCAGGGCCATCACCTTCTTCCCCACGGTCCTTTCACCCATCGCGGTCGCGATTCTCTGGTCCTTCATCTACAACGACCGGTGGGGGCTGCTCAACAGCACGCTGAAGCTGCTGGGGCAGGAGCGTCTCATCCTCACCTGGATGGCGCCGGAGCACCTCTTCGGCTCGATTCTGGCCGCCCTGGTCTGGATGAACACGGGCTTTTACTGCATCATCCTGCTGGCCGCCCTCGACCGCATCCCGCAGCAGACCATCGAATCGGCCTACCTGGACGGGGCGGGGGAGATGCAGGTGTTCTGGCGCATCAAGATTCCCATGATCAAGGACATCCTCGCGACCGCGCTGACCCTCTGGGCCATCAACGCGGTCAAGGAGTTCGGCCTGCTGTTCGCCTGGGCGGGGGGCGTCGACATCCCGGCGGCCGGGGCGACGAACCTGGCGGTCAAGATGTACGTCACCGCCTTCGGCCGCCGCGTGACGGTGTACCGGATGGGCTACGCGACCGCCATGGGCATCGTCATGTTCCTGCTGGTGGCCTTGCTGGTCTTCCTCATCTCCCGTGCCTTCCGCTCGGAAGTCTTCGAGTATTGACGGGGGGCGGCGCATGATATTTTTCAAGAAGCTTCTGAAAATCCTCGCGAAGGCCTTCCTCGTCGCCTGGTGCCTGTTTTCCGTCCTCGGGTTTATCTGGATTCTCATCACGTCGCTGAAGACCAACCGGGAGCTGTTCAAGAACGCCTGGGGCCTGTTCACGGAGCCGCAGTGGGACAACTACGCATCCATCTGGACCTCGTTCAAACTGTCCCGGAACTTCCTCAACAGCATCTACGTGGTTTCGCTCTCCGTCATTGAAATCATCCTCGTATGCACCCCGGCGGCCTACGTGCTCTCCCGGGTCAAGTTCTTCGGCTCCAGGGCGCTGACCTCCCTGGTGGTGTTCGGCATGGGCGTGCCCTTCCAGCTGCTCCTGATTCCGCTGTACTTCTCCATGCACAGCATCGGGATGGTCGACTCGCTGTTCGGGCTGTCCATCGTCTATTGCGCCCTGTCCATCCCCTTCACGGTGTTCCTGGAGATGGGCTTCTTCCGCAACCTGCCGACGGCCCTGGCCGAGGCCGCCTACATCGACGGCTCCGGGCCGATCAAGACCTTCCTGCTGATTATGCTGCCGCTGGGCATGCCGGGCGTGATTACCGCGGCAATCTTCAACTTCGTGTCCCTGTGGAACGAGTTCCTGCTGGCGCTGACCTTCCTCAACAGCGATACGCTCTTCACGCTGCCCGTCGGCCTGTTCGGGCTGCAGACCTCCATGCAGTACACCGGCAAATGGACGACCATGTTCGCCGGCTTCGTCATCGTCACCGTGCCGACGATGGTCATCTACATGCTTTTGTCCAGGAAAATCATCTCCGGCCTGACGATGGGGGCCATCAAGGAATAAACGCGCGACCCGATGCACCGCGGTGCATGAAATAAATGGAAGGTAGGGGGTATCCACATGAAACGCATCCTGGTTCTTCTGCTGGTCCTGTCCCTGTTCGCGGCGCTGCTCCCCGCGGCGCTGGCCGAGCCCGTCACCCTGGAATATGCCTGCATGTTCACGGAGGGCGAGCCCAACGCGCAGTGGCTCAAGGACATCATCCCGGAGTTTGAGGCCCAGACGGGCATCAAGGTGGACATCACGTTCGTCGGTAGGGACGTGCTGACCAAGATCAAAAGCCGGGTGCTGACCAACGACCCGCCGGACCTGGTGGACCAGGACCATTCCGAGCTGTTTGCCGCCTTCCTCAGCGGCGATGAGACGCTGCTGACGGACCTGGGCGACTTCCTCAAATCCGAAAACTGGGACAAGGACGGCACCGTCGCCGACCAGTTCAACATGGCGATGCTGGAGATGTACGCGAAGGACGGCAAGGTGTACATCGTCCCCTTCAGCTTCATCACCTCCGGGTTCTTCTACAACAAGAACATGTTCAAGGAAGCGGGCGTGGAAGCCCCGGCCACCTGGGCGGACTTCCTCGCGGCGGCCGAGACCTTCAAGAGCAAGGGCATCCCCTTCATCGGGCATGACGGCCAGATCAGCTTCTACAACGCGTATTACTACTACTGGGCCGTTCAGCGCGTGATGGGCGCCGGCAATTTCCTGCGCGCCGCGACCGACGCGACCGGGGCGGCCTGGGACGAGCCCGGCTTCCTGGAAGCGGCCAAGATGGTCTTTGAGATTTCCAAGGGCGGGAAAGACTACTTCGCCAAGGGCTACGAGGGCAGCGCCTACCCCGCCGGCCAGTCCGACTGGGCGATGGACGGTGCCGCCGTCAACCTCAACGGCGCCTGGCTGCCCAACGAGGTCCGCGACCTGGTCGAGAACTGGGACTGGGGCTTCTTCCCCTTCCCCGTCGTGGAAGGCGGGCAGGGCAAGGTGACGGACATGGAAGCCTATCTGCTGGGCTGGGCAATCCCCCAAGGCGCGAAACACCCGGCCGAGGCGATGGAATTCCTCCGCTTCGCGACCAGCCGCGCCAACGCCGACAGGAGCGTGGACACCACCCTGAACATCGCGTCCAACAAGCTGGCGAAGTTCCCCGACGTGCACAAGGATGTCGGCATCTACCTGGCCAACGCCACGAACTTCCACCTCAGCTACGACGGCGTCATGTCCAAGGCGCCGCAGTGGTGGGCGGACGTGTTCTATGACCTGGACAACAAGCTGTTCTTCGGCACCATCACGCCGGAGGATTTCATCAGCCAGATCAAGGAAAAGACCATCGAGTTCTACAAAAACAAGTAACCGTATTCCGGGAAGGGCAGACCCCCCGTCTGCCCTTCCCGCTTTTGGAGGGTTTATGAACGGCAGGGACAACCTGCTGCGCGCGCTCAGGCGGGAGGGACCGGACTACGTCCCGCACGCGATTACCCTGTGCGACGCGCAGCTGGACCGGATGCAGCGGGAGTCGGGGACACGCAACCCCGACGATTTTTTCAAGCTGGACTACCGCTACCTCGAGCTGAACCCCACGCGGCTGACCCATCAGTATGACGCCTATTTCGAGGACCACAGCGCCCTGAGCCACATCGACGAGTGGGGCGTGGGCTGGCGCAAGCCCATCGTGGAGCACCTGTCTGGCATCGTCAGCCCGATGAGGCACTTCACAAGCGTCGAGGAAATCGAGGCCTTTCCCCTGCCGGACCTGATGGCGGACTACCGCTGGGAGGGGTTCGCGCAGCGGGTGGAGGAATGCAAGAAGGCCGGCTGCCTGGCGGTCTATTTCGCCGTCCAGATTTTCGAGCCCGCCTGGTACCTGCGGGGGATGGAGCCCCTGCTGATGGACATGCTGGAGGACGACCCGAAGGCCGCGGCCTGCCTGGAGCGGATTACCGCGGTGCTGGAATCCTTCTGCCGGAAGCTTGCGGAATGCGGCATCGACCTGATCGTGTACGGGGACGACGTCGGCACGCAGAAGGGGCTGCTGATGGACCGGGAGCTGTGGCGGGAGCGGCTCAAGCCGGGGATGCGGCGCGTCATCCAGGCGGCGAAGGGCGCCAAGCCCGACCTGCTCGCCTTTTACCATTCCGACGGCGCCATCGAGCCGCTGATTGAGGACCTGATCGAGATCGGCGTGGACGTCCTCAACCCGGTCCAGCCGGAGTGCATGGACCCCAAACACATCATGAAGGCCTACGGGGACCGCCTGTCCTTCTGGGGCACGATCGGCACGCAGACCACGCTGCCCTTCGGCACCCCCGCCGAGGTCCGCGCCGCCGTGGAGGAGATGATCCTCGCGGCCGGGAAACGCGGGGGCCTGGTGGTCGCCCCGACCCACGTGGTCGAGCCGGACGTCCCCTGGGAAAACATCCTGGCCTTCCGGGACGCCGCGCTGCGGCAAAAGAAAAACGGCAAAGGATGAGGGCATGACCAACAGGGAACGCGTGCTGGCGGCGCTCCGGTTTGAGAAGAAGGCCGGCGTCCCGCACCATATGTATTTCACGCAGCAGGCCCACGACAGCGTGGTCCGCCACACGGGCGACCCCGGTTTTGAGCGGGGCTTGAACAACCATATCGAAACGGCCTACCTGAACAGGCCGCAGCAGCCGGTCAGGCCGCTGCACGACCGGGACGAATTCGGCGTCGTCTGGAACAAGAGCGGGGCGGACCGCGACATCGGCGTCATCGAGAACATCCAGATTCAGGACCTGGACGACCTGAAGCGATACCGCTTCCCGGCGGTGGACGAGCCTTTCATCCGCGGGGAAATGGAAAAGCTGATGGCCACGCCGCCCACCCAGTTCCGCGTCGCCGCGCTGGGCTTCTCCCTGTTCGAGCGGGCCTGGACGCTGATGGGCATGGAAGCGCTGCTGTGCAACATGCTGCTGGAGCAGGACCTGGTCCACTCCCTCCTCGGGGAAATCTGCGCCTGGAACCAGAAGGTGGTCGCGATTGCGCTGGAGTACGACGTGGACTGTATCCACTTCGGGGACGACTGGGGCCAGCAACGGGGGCTCATCATGGGGCGACCGCACTGGAAGGAGTTCGTCGAGCCCTGCCTCGCGAAAATGTACCGCCAGGTCCGGGATGCAGGGAAGTTCGTCTCCCAGCACAGCTGCGGCGATTTGCGCGACATCCTCGACGACCTGGACCGGATCGGGCTGGACGTGTACCAGACCTTCCAGCCCGAAATCTACGGGCTGGAGTACGCGGCCCGGCTCAAAGGCCGC
>JAAZAQ010000268.1 GCA_012514225.1 Clostridiales bacterium
CGCAAACCGGTGCCTGAGGTGACCGGGATGACTGTGCTGGTGGCGAACGCTGTGCTGGAACGCATCGCGCTGGAGGCGATGGTCACGGAGGAAATCATCAACCCCGCCCCGCGGGGTACGGTGCTGTCGCAGAATCCGGAGCCAGATGTTATGATGGATGCCGGTGACATCGTGCAGCTGGTGATTTCCGCCGGGCAGTCCGCGGTTCCGGAGCTGGGGGGAATCATCTGGACGGAAGCGGCGGACATCCTGGAGCGCGCCAAGCTGCGCCTGGGCAAGGTCACCGAGGTGCAGGTGGACGAGCCAGGCCAGCAGGGCCGCGTGGCGTCCCAGCTGCCGGTCGCGGGGGAGCAGGTTGCGGAGGGCACGGCGGTGGACCTGGTCGTCTACGTGCCCCTGGTGACCGAGCCGCCCCCCAGCCCTGGCGTTTCCCCGGGCGCCCGCAGATGAGGGAAGGCACCATTGTCGAAGGGCGCGGCGGCTTGTATACCGTCCGGGACGGGGCGGGGACGGATTACGTCCTGCGCGCCAAAAAGAAATTCCGCCGCCAGAACTTGACGCCCCTGGTCGGCGACCGGGTGTGCTTCCTGCCCGGCAGCCTGGAAGAGCACGGGTGGCTGGAGGAAATCCTGCCCAGGACGTTCCAGGGTTTGCGGCCGCCGGTCGCCAATGTCAGCCTGCTGGTTGTCGTCCTGGCACCGGAGCCTGCGCCGGATTTGCTGTTGGCGGACAAGCTGCTGGTAACCGCCTTTGGCCAGGGAATCACCCCCCTGATCGCCGTCAACAAGCAGGAACTGGACGCCGGGCTCGCCCCCAGAATGCGGGTTGCCTACGCGCCGGCCGGCGTCCCCGTGCTGGCGGTCAGCGCGGCCACGGGTGAAGGGCTGGATGCGCTCAGCCAGGCCTTGTCCGGTCACCTGTCCTGCTTTGCCGGCCAGTCTGGCGCGGGAAAGAGCACGCTGATTTCCAGGTTGACAGGCCGGGAGCTCGCGTCCGGTGCCATCAGCCCCAGAATCCGGCGCGGGCGCCAGACCACCCGCCACATCACCCTGATTGAGGAACGGGGGCTGCGGGTGCTGGACACGCCGGGGTTCAGTTTGCTGGAAACGCCTGACGACCTGGAGCCGCAGCAGCTTGCGCGGCATTACCCGGAGTTCGAGGCCTACCTGGGGCAGTGCCGCTTCGATCCCTGCCTGCATGACCGGGAGCCCGGCTGCGCGGTCGCGGAGGCTGTCAGCCGGGGGGCGCTTGACGCGGGCAGGGTGGAGCGTTACCGGGAACTGCTTGCCCAAACGAAAGAGAAATGGAGTACTCGCTATGATTGAAATCGCCCCTTCGGTTCTTGCCGCGGATCCCCTGTTCGTATACAGGGATGTCAGCCGCATTGTGGACGCGGGAGCGGACTTGCTGCACCTGGACGTGATGGACGGGCACTTTGTGCCCAACCTGTCCTTCGGGCCTTCCTTTGTCAGCGCGCTGAAAAGCGGCTTCCCTGAAATGAGGCGGGACGTCCACCTGATGATCAGCAATCCGGAAAGGCACCTGGACGCCTTCATCAAAGCCGGGTCCGACGAAATCACAATCCATCTGGAGATTGAAGGCGACCTTCCCGCGCTCCTCCGGCGCATCCGGGCGGCGGGTCTGCGCGCGGGCCTCTCCATCAAGCCCGGAACCCCGACCTCCGCCATCGTTCCCTACCTGCCCCAGTGCGACCTGGTGCTGCTGATGACGGTGGAGCCCGGCTTCGGCGGGCAGAAGCTTATCCAGGAGGCGCTTCCCAAGCTCGGTGAAATGCGCGCCGCGGGCTTTGCGGGCACCTTGAGCGTGGACGGCGGCGTCAACGGCGAAAACTGCGCCCTGGTCGCGCGTTCCGGCGCGACGCGCCTGGTGATGGGCACCGCCGCATTTACGGCGGCAGACCCCAAGGCCTTCCTGGCCAGGTGCCGGCAGTTTTGAGCCGGACGCCGCCCGGGTTCGAATACCGGGTTTCCCTGGGCCAGAATTTCCTGTTTGACGAAGCGCTTCAAAATCGCCTGGTCGAAGCCGCCGGCGTGGGGCTTTCGGATACGGTGCTGGAAATCGGCGCGGGCCGCGGGGATTTGACCCTTGCCCTGGCAAAACGGTGCCGGCAGGTCGTCACCTTGGAAATCGACCCCCGGCTCGAGCCGGTGCTGCTGGACCGCTTCAGCGGTGTTTCCAACGTCGTCCTGCACATGGCGGACGCGATGGAAGCGGACTTCTCCGCGCTGATGGCGAATTACGGGCCCTTTCATGTCGTGGCCAACCTGCCCTATAACCTGACCACCCCCTTGCTCAATCGTTTCTTCCGTGAATCCCTGCCCATCCTGGGCGTCAGCGTGATGATTCAGCGGGAGGCGGCAGGCCGCGTCCTGGCAGCGCCGGGCACACCGGAATACGGCCCCCTGGCCGTGCTGGCAGCGTACAGGGCGATGCCCCGGGAGGCGGTCCGTGTGCCCGCCCGCCTCTTCACCCCGCCGCCCAAGGTGGACGGCGCGTTCCTGGTGATGCCCTTTCATGAACGGCCGCCGGTCCGGGTCGAGGACGAGGCTTTATTCTTCAGGCTGCTGGGTGTTGCTTTCGCCATGCGCCGAAAAACATTGGCCAACAACCTGGCCGCCGGCTTTTCCATCCCCAGGGAACGGGCGCTGGCCATGATGCTGTCCGCCGGCCTCCCGGCCGACGTCCGGGGCGAACGGCTGCGCCTGGAGGACTTCGTGTCACTGTCAAATCTACTAAGCAAAGACTTAAAATTGTAATTAATTTGTAACAACTATTTACAATTAAGAAATAATATGATATCCTGCGCGCATGAAAAGCATCCGGATGCTTCAAACCAGGCAGGGCAGTCCGTTCCGCCGCGCGGCGGCGGTATTGTTGTGTTTGGTGGCGCTATGCTTCCTCGTATCCGTTTCAGCCTATGAAACCCTTCGTCCCGGCGCGCAGGGGCCGTCCGTCCGCTCCCTGCAGTCCGCCCTTGCTTTCCTGGGATACCCGCTCATTGCGGACGGGAAGTATGGGACGATAACCCAAAACGCGGTGACTGCCTTCCAGCAGCAGCAATCCCTTCAGGCCGACGGCCTAGCCGGCAGGCTTACCCTGGGGCGGCTGTACGGCCTTGCCCCGCAGTTCATGCCGGAAACAGGCGCGGCGGCCACCGTGCCGCCTCCCGGCTCCAGCGTGCCGCAGGCTCCGCCTTCCGGCGGAACGGCTTCCGTGCGCACTGCGAACGGGGGCTCGCTCAACCTGCGTTCCTCCGCTTCCTACGGGCAAAACACCGTTTTGCAGATTCCAAACGGAGCGATGGTCCTCATCCTGGAGGAGCGGGGCATCTGGACAAAAGTGGCATACGAAGGCAGGCAGGGCTTCGTCGTGTCCTCCTTCCTGGCAAGCGGCGCGAGCGCCGCGCCGACGCAAGCCCCGTCTGCGGACGTGCCTTCCCCCTCCGCCCGGCCTCCCGCCGGCGCGGCCGGCACCGCGCAGGTTTCAACGCCCAACGGCGGCAGCCTCAACCTCAGGGAACGTGCGGTTGCCGGCGCCCGCGTGCTCGCGGTCATTCCCGGCGGCGCGACCGTTCCGGTCCTTGCCAGGCTGGGCGCCTGGAGCCAGGTCCGGTTCGGGAACCGGGATGGCTTTGTCCTGGATGTCTTTCTGCGCCACCCGGGAACCCAGGCGCCCACCGCCACGCCGCCGGCCTCAGCCAGTGAGCCGCCGCCTGCCGCAGGGACCGCGACTGTCAGCACGGCGCGGGGGCGTTTCCTGAACTTCCGCAGCGCGCCGGCTTCCGGGAACAATATCGTCGGGCAAATTCCCTCCGGCGCCCGGCTCCGCGTCATCAGCGGGGATTCCGACTGGTGCCGGGTGGAGTATCAGGGAAGGGACGGCTACGTCATGGCGTCCTTCCTTCGTTTCGACCCCTCCGTGCAGACACCGGCCCCGACGCCGGCCCCGCAGGCCACCGCGGCGCCTTCCCAGACGCCGGATGCAGGCGCCGTCTTTGGCGCCACCCTGAGACTCGGCAGCCGGGGGGAGGCGGTCGAGGCGCTGCAGCGGCGGCTCGTCGAACTGAAGTACAACTGCCGCGTCACCGGAAGCTACGATGAAATGACCCGCCAGGCGGTCTTGGAGTTCCAGCGGAAGAACGCCTTGACGGCGGATGGTGTCTTCGGGAGCCAGTCCGCGGGGGTGCTGATGGGCGCCGCCGCAATCGCCGCGGACGCGCCAGCGCTGAGCTACCGGACGCTGCGCATCGACAACCGGGACGGCTCGGGCGGCGCGGTCAGCGCCATGCAGCGCGCCCTACTCGACCTGGGTTATCCGCTGTCCGTAACCGGCACTTTCGATATCCCGACCCATCAGGCGGTGGTCGGATTCCAGCAGCGCAACGGCCTGGTCATCTCCGGCATCGCGACGCCGCAAACCCAGGCCGCTGTCTTTTCCTCCGGCGCGAAGGGTTTTTCCATGCCCGCCGCCCAGCTGGACGCGAGCGAGGGGAAGGGCGGCGGCCCCTCCGCGTCCCAGGTCCGGTTGCTGCACTGGTTTGACGACGTCAAGAAAAGCGCTTCTTCCGGCCAGCGCGTCACGGTTTACCATCCCGGCAGCGACACCAGCTTTACCATCCGCTTTTATTCCATGGGCAACCACGCCGATTCGGAGCCGGCTACCTGGCGGGACACCCAGCTGATGAACC
>JAAZAQ010000269.1 GCA_012514225.1 Clostridiales bacterium
AAATCGGCGCCCTGAAGGAGAAGGACAACAACCTGGCGGGCGAGGACTACCGCGAGGGCATGACCGCCGTGCTGACGGTCCGCGTCCCCAACCCCCAGTTCGAGGGGCAGACCAAGGGGCGCCTGGGTAACACCGAGGTCCGTCCGGTCATCGAGGCGCTGGTCCTGCAGAAGATGGGCGAATACCTGGAAGACCTTCGCAACGCCGCCGTCGCCCAGAAAATCATCGAGAAGTCTATCAAGTCCGCCAAGGTGCGCGAAGCCGCGCGCAAGGCGCGGGACGTCGCCCGCGCGCGCAGCGAGCTGGAGGCTGCGCCGCTGGTGGGCAAGCTGTCCAGCTGCACCGGGCGCAACCCGCTGGAAAACGAGCTGTTCATCGTGGAGGGCGACAGCGCCGGCGGCAGCGCCAAGCAGGGGCGCGACCGGCGCTTCCAGGCCATCCTTCCGCTGCGCGGCAAGCCGCTCAACGTAGAAAAGAAGCGCATCGACCAGGTGCTGGCCAACGAGGAGTTCCGCTCCATCATCACGGCGCTGGGCACCAACATCGACCGGGATTTCAGCCTGTCCTCCCTGAAGTACCACAAGGTCATCATCCTTTCAGACGCCGACCAGGACGGTGCGCACATCCGCGCCATCCTGCTCACCTTCTTCTTCCGCTATATGCGCGAGCTGATTACCGAAGGGCACGTCTTCATCGGCATGCCGCCCCTGTACCTCATCCGGCACGCCGGGAAGGAAACCTACGCCTACGACGACCGGGAGCTCGCCGCCCTCCTGCCCAAGGGCAGGAACTATACCCTGCAACGCTATAAGGGGCTGGGCGAAATGAACCCGGAGCAGCTCTGGCACACCACCATGGATCCGGCGCAGCGGAAGCTGACCCAGGTCACCGTCGAGGACGGCGCGCAGAGCGACCGGCTCATCACCATCCTCATGGGCGACAAGGTGGAGCCGCGCCGTGACTTCATCACCGAACACGCCGATTTCAACAAGCCGGACCTGTTCATGGACCGGCAGCGCTGAGGTTCAACATGGCCAGAAAATCGTTTGAGGAACGCCTGCACGACGTGGTGCAGGCCTCGCTGGAGGAAGTGCTGGAGCGCAGCATGATGCCCTACGCGGAGCACGTCATCCTGGAGCGCGCGCTGCCAAGGGTGGAGGACGGGTTAAAGCCGGTGCAGCGGCGCATCCTCTATACCATGATGGAGCTGGGCCTCTCCCCCGACAAGCCCCACCGCAAATGCGCCCGCATCGTCGGGGATTGCCTGGGCAAGTACCACCCCCACGGGGAGACCTCCGTCTACGACGCGTTGGTGCGCATGGCACAGGACTTCTCCATGCGCGGGCTGCTGGTGGACGGGCACGGCAATTTCGGCTCCATCGACGGGGACACGGCGGCCGCCATGCGCTACACCGAGGCGCGCATGTCCCCCCTGGCGATGGAAATGCTGCGCGACCTGCAGAAGGACACCGTGCCCTTCCGCCTCAACTTCGACGACACCCTGAAGGAGCCGGACCTGCTGCCCGCCCGCTATCCCAACCTGCTGGTCAACGGCGCCTCCGGCATCGCGGTGGGGCTGGCCACCAACATCCCGCCCCACAACCTGAGGGAAACCGTCGCCGCCACTGTTCTGCTGATGGAAAAACCGGACGCGGCGCTGGATGAGGTGATGGCCGCGCTGCCCGCGCCGGACTTCCCCACCGGCGGCATCCTGCTGGACACGGAGGAAATCCGCGCCGCCTACGAGACCGGGCGCGGGAAGCTCACCCTGCGGGCGAAGGTAGAAATTGAGGAAGGCAAGGCGGGCCGCCACCTGCTGTGCGTCACCGAGGTGCCCTACCAGGTCAACAAAGCGCAGCTGCTGGAGCGAATCCTGCGCCTGTCGGAGGAGCGCAAGTCCGTCCTGGGCTGCATTTACGACATCCGGGACGAGTCCGACCGCACCGGCCTGCGCGCGGTCATCGAGCTGAAAAAGGAAGCCGACCCGGAGCAGGTGCTGGCCTACCTGTACCGCTTCAGCGACCTGCAGGTGACCTTCGGCGTCAACCTGGTCGCAATCGCCGGCGGTAAACCGGTGCAGATGGGGCTGATTGAAGCGCTGTCGCACTACATCCGCCACCAGAAGGACGTCGTGACCCGCCGCACGCGCTACGACCTGGAGGAAGCGCTCAAAAAGCTGCACATCCTGGAAGGCCTGATGACGGCGGTGGACCACCTGGACGAGGTGCTCGCCCTCATCCGCGCCGCCAAAAACCCGAAGGAAGCCAAGGAGGCGCTCATCGCCCGCTTCGCGTTCAGCGACGCGCAGGCGCAGGCCATCCTGGATTTGCGGCTCCAGCGGCTGACCGGGCTGGAAATCCTGGCGCTGAAGAACGAGCACGCGGAGACGAGGAAGCTGATCGACCTGCTGGAGGGCATCCTGAAAAGCGAGGCCCGTCTGCTGAAGGTCATCCGGGAGGAATTGCTTGAAATCGCGCGGCTGTACGGCGACGACCGGCGCACGCAGCTCGTCCGGCTCAACGAGGAGGAGCACGCCCGCCAGCTGCAGGCGGCGGTTCCCATCGCGGAGGAGACCGTCGTGCTCCTGACCCGCGGCGGCCAGCTGCGCCGGATGAGCCAGCGCG
>JAAZAQ010000270.1 GCA_012514225.1 Clostridiales bacterium
AAGCGTGGAGCAAACCCTCGTCGCCATGAGCCCGGTTTACGAAGTCCGGGACGGGGCGCGCCTCCCCGCCTTCCTGCTGGCGCACGGCGACGCGGACGAGGTGGTGCCCTATTCCCAGTCGGAGCGCATGCACCGCCGGCTGAAAGAAGCCGGGGCCGACAGCCGGCTGATTCGCGTGCGCGGCGCGGGGCACGAGGGCAGCTTCTGGAGCGCGGCGCTGCACGCGGAAATCCTGAGGTTCTTCCGGAAGCACCTGTAGGCGCGGGAACGGGGACGCCGTGCCTTTTTAACGAATGAAAGGGTGTACAAGCGGCCTGGGAGCGAATCGCCGCCTGTGGCGGCGCAGCCCGGAAAGCGCCGCGAATCGCGGGACTCGACCAGCCGTCACGCCGGGCGTCAGCGCTTTGACGCCTCAAAAGGGCTATGCTATCCTGTGCGCGGAAGAACGGCGCCATGAGGGGGGGAGCGGCATGATTTTGCCGGAGCGGGCGGAAGAGGTGCTGCGCCCATTCCTGGGCACGGCATTCCTCCGCCGCAACGCTGACTTGCCGGAACAGGCCGCGGCGGCGCTGACCTCCTTCCGGCCCGCCCGCCAGACGCTACGGCAGGCGGCGGACCAGGTGGACAACCTGCTGTTCATGCGGGTGCGGGAGGACACGGGCGGCCGGATGGCCCTGACGATGGACAACGGCGCGCTCATCCGCCTGCGCATGTCCGACTTTTCAGTGATGGCGGACGAGCTGCTCTACCTGCTGCTGGAAAACCTGCCGAAAACGGGACAGAACCAGGCGCTCATCCGCGAATATTCCATGCGCTCCGGCTCCCTGTCCGCCCTGCGGGCCCTGTACCTGCTGTACCGGGACATGCAGGAGCCGGAAGAGACCGAGACCCTGCGCCGCGTCATCACGTCCTGCCACGAGCCCTGGCGGTTCAGGTCCTGGATGGACGCGGGCGAATAAGGAGACACCATTGGGCAGAATCATCGCCGTCGCCAACCAGAAGGGCGGCGTGGGCAAAACGACGACGGCCGTCAGCCTCTCGGCCTTCCTGGCCGGGGACGGCTTTGAGACGCTGCTGCTGGACATGGACCCCCAGGGCAATTCCACCAGCGGGCTGGGCGTGCCCGCGCGCGGGAAGACCACCTACGAAGTGCTCATCAACAGCCTGCCCGCCAATGAGGCCGTCCTCCCGACCCGGGTCCACCGCCTCTCCCTCCTTCCCGCCGACATCCGGCTGGCCGCTGCGGAGGTGGAGCTGGTCGGCATGCCCCGCCGGGAGCTCAGACTGCGGGACGCGGTGGCGGAGCTGAAAGGCCGCTTCGATTACGTCCTCATCGACTGCCCCCCTTCCCTGAGCCTGCTGACCCTCAACGCGCTGACCGCCGCGGACAGCGTGCTGGTGCCCATCCAATGCGAGTACTACGCGCTGGAGGGCGTGAGCGCGCTGATGAACACGGTCGCCCGGGTGCAGAAATCCCTAAACCCCGCCCTGGAGCTGGAGGGCGTCGCGCTGACGATGTTCGACGGGCGCACCAACCTGTCCCTGCAGGTGGCGGACGAGGTCAAGAAGCATTTCAAGGGCAAGGTCTTCCGCTCCGTCATCCCCCGCAGCGTGCGCCTGGGCGAGGCGCCCAGCCACGGGCTCCCCATCGGGATGTACGACCCCCGCAGCGCCGGGGCGGAAGCCTACCAGGCGCTGGCGCGCGAAATCTCCGGGAAGAAGCCCCGGTGAAACGAGGAAGGCCGAGCGTATGAAGAAAACCGCCCTGGGCCGCGGCCTGGACGCGCTGTTCCCCCCTGAAGACCACGAGGGTGAGGTGCTGCAGGTCTCCATCGACCTGCTGGACCCCAGCCCCGGCCAGCCCCGGAAGGCCTTCCCCCCGGAAAGCCTGGAGGAACTGGCGCAGTCAATCCGGAAGGTCGGGCTGCTGCAGCCGCTCCTGGCCGCCCAGGAGGGCGGGCGCTACCGCATCATCGCCGGGGAGCGGCGCTTCCGCGCCGCCAGGCTGGCGGGGCTCAGACAGGTGCCGGTGATGGTGCGCTCCCTGCCCGAGCAGGAGCGCCGGCTGGCTGCGCTGACGGAAAACCTGCAGCGTGAGGACCTCAACGCCATGGAAGCCGCGCAGGCGGTGCGCCTGTTGATGGACGAGGGCGGCCTGACCCAGGAGGCGGCCGCGAAGGCGCTGGGCAAGTCCCGCCCCGCCGTCGCCAACCTGCTGCGGCTGCTCGGCCTGCCCGAAGGCGTGCAGGACATGGTGCGCCGGGGGGAACTGAGCGAGGGCCACGCCCGCGCGCTGGCCGGCGTCGCGGACCCGGGCCGGCAGGCGGCGCTGGCCGCCAGGGCCGTCCACGAGGGGCTCAGCGTGCGCGCGCTGGAGGAACTGGCAAAAAAGCCGGAAGCCAAACCCAGGGCGGCGGAAAAACCCCGGCCCCCGGAGTTCGCGGACTTCCAGGAGCGGCTGCGGGAGGCGCTGGGCGTGCGCGCCCAGATTACCGGCTCCCTCAAAAAAGGGCGCATCGTCCTGCGCTACGCGTCCTTCGAGGAGCTGGAGGGCATCTACGAGGCCATTCAACGGCTGACAGAATAGGGGCGGCGCGGGCGGGGGAAAACCTCCGTTCATCCCGAGCCAAAAAGTATCCGCGGATGCTTCTTTGACAAGCAGGCGCCGGCTGTGACCGCCGGCGCTTTTTGACGCGCTTTGCGCCGTCCTGTATACTGTTTTGCAGCAATTGCCGGAGGAAATGGGATGGATCGAATCAGGGTGCTGGTCGTCGCCGACGAGGAAAGCGGCTACATCTGGGACCATTTCGACCGCTCCGCCTTCCGCGGGGTGGACCTCATCCTTTCCTGCGGGGACCTGAAGCCTTCCTACCTTTCCTTCCTGACCACGATGGTGGCGGCGCCCTTGTTTTACGTGCACGGCAACCACGACGCCCGGATGCTGACGGAGCCGCCGGAGGGCTGCGACAACCTGGAGGACAGGATGCGGGTGTTCCGCGGGGTGCGCTTCCTGGGCTTTGGCGGCTGCAATTC
>JAAZAQ010000271.1 GCA_012514225.1 Clostridiales bacterium
ATTTGACCTGCGGCGGCTGCAGGCTGTGCGAGACCTGCGCCAAGGCGGAGGGCAAGCCCTGCGTTTTCCCGGAGCGGGCGATGCCCTCGGTGGAAAGCTACGGCATCGACGTATACAACACCGTGAAAGGCACGGGGCTCAAGTACATCAACGGCGCCAACACCGTGACCTTCTTCGGCATCGCCTTCTTCAAGCCGGAAGAACATGCCTGAGCTCATCATCCGCCGGGACGGGGAAGAGACCCGGGTCGCGTTCGAGGGTACCCCCCTGCTCAACGAGGTGCTGGCCCGGGAAGGGCTGGCGCTGGCGCAGCCCTGCGGCGGCCGGGGGCGCTGCGGCAAGTGCCGGGCCGAGCTTTCCGGCGCCGTCTCCCCGCCCAATGAGGCGGAGGTCCGCTTCGGCTCGCGCCTGGCCTGCCAGGCCGTGCTGCTGGGCGACTGCAAGGCGACGCTGCCGGTGTCCCGGCAGATGGAGCAAATCCAGATGGACGGCGACCTGGCGGGCGGCGTCTTGCGGCCCATGCCGGGGAAGTACGGCGCGGCGGTCGACCTGGGCACCACCACCCTGGCGCTGAAGCTCTACCGCCTCTCCGACGGCCGCCTAATGGGCAGCGCCGGCAAGCCCAACCCCCAGGGCCAGACCGCCGCGGACGTGATGGGGCGTATCGGCGCCGCGCTGGCGGGCGGCCTGCCGCGCCTGGAGCGCCAGGTGCAGCAGGCCATCCTGGGGCTGCTGGAAACCGCTTGCCGGGAGGCGGGCGTCCCCGTTTCCGACGTGGAATCGATGGTCGTCGCCGGCAACACCACCATGCTTTACCTGCTGACCGGCACCAGCCCGCTGTCCCTCTCCCGCGCGCCCTTCGACGCGGAGGACCTGTTCGGCAGGACCGTCCCCCTGATGGGCCGGCAGGTGTACCTGCCCCCCTGCATGGACGCCTTCGTGGGCGCCGACATCACCTGCGCGGTGCTGGCCAGCGGCATCTGCCAAAAGGAGCAGACGGCGCTGCTCATCGACGTAGGCACAAACGGGGAAATCGCGCTGTGGAAGGATGGGGCGCTGCTGGTCAGCTCCACCGCCGCGGGCCCGGCCTTCGAGGGCGCGGGCATCCACATGGGCTGCGGCAGCGTCGCGGGGGCGGTGGACAGCGTGTGGGTGACGGCGGACGGCCGCCTGGAGGCGCATACCATCTCCGGCGCGCCGGCTGTGGGCGTTTGCGGCTCGGGCCTGATCGACGCGGTCGCCTGTCTGCTCAAGACCGGCCAGGTGGACGAGACCGGCGCCTCCGCCCGCCCGAAAATGACCCTGTCCGGCAGCGTGCACCTGGTGCCCCAGGACATCCGCAGCATCCAGCTGGCCAAGGCCGCCATCGCCGCGGGCATCGAGACGCTGCTCAGGGAGGCGGGTATCGGCGCGGACGAGGTGACGGAACTGTGCCTTGCCGGCGGCTTCGGCAGCCACCTAGACGTGAACAGCGCGGCGGATATCGGCCTGATTCCCCGGGAGCTGACCGGCAGGGTGCGCGTATTGGGCAACGCCTCGCTGGCCGGCGCCGCGGCGCTGCTGACGGACACCGCCCAGGTGTCCGAGGTGAACCGCATCGCCTCCCTCTCCCGCCACGTCGCCCTGGGCGGCAACCCCCGTTTCAACGAAGCCTATATGGAGCACATGCTCTTCCCCTGAAGGACAGTCGGGCTTTTCATCCGGTTCCCTAGCAACCGTTTCCCGCGCGCCGCCCGGTGGCGCGCACATGGCATGAAAGGAAGGCAGACATGGCAAAAATCGCGATTATCGGCGCGGGCAGCATCATCTTCTGCAAAACCCTGCTCAACGACCTGTTCACCGTCCCGGCGCTGAAGGGCTCCACCTACGCGCTGATGGGCCCCACGATGTGGAAGCTGGAAAAAATGAAGACCTACGCCGACCAGATTATCGGCAAGAACAACCTGGACGCCAGGGTGTACTGCACCACCGACCGGCGGGACGCGCTCAAGGACGCCAAGTACGTCATCCTGATGTTCCAGGTAGGCGGCGTGGAGGCCTTCCGGCACGACTGGGAAATCCCCCTGAAGCACGGCGTGGACCAGTGCATCGCCGACTCCCTGGGCCCCGGCGGCGTGTTCCGCGCGCTGCGTACCGCGCCGGTCCTGCTGGAACTGAGCAAGGATGTGATGGAACTGTGCCCGGAGGCGCACGTGCTCAACTACGTCAACCCCATGGGCGCGGTGTGCACGATCGCCGGGATGGCGACGGGCATGAAGATGGTGGGCCTGTGCCACGGGGTGCAGACCACGCTGGACCTAATTGCCGGGTATACGGACGTGAAAAAAGAGGAAATCGACTACCTCTGCGCCGGCATCAACCACATGGCCTGGTTCCTCAAGCTGGAAAAGGACGGGAAGGACCTGTACCCGAAGCTGAAGGAAAACTTCGAGAAGCCGGAGTACTACAAGAACGAGAAGGTCCGGGGCGAGGTGCTGCGCCACTGCGGCTACTTCATGACCGAGTCCACCGGCCACCTGAGCGAGTACCTGCCCTGGTTCCGGAAAAACCGGAAAGCGCTGGAGCAGTACTGCGACGAGCCGGCCTTCGGCGGGGAGAGCGGCGCCTACTACAAATATTCCCTGATGGTGGCGGAAAAGTTCGCAAGCACGGACGTGCTGTCCATCGAGTCGGGCGCGCTGGAGCCGCGCAGCAAGGAGTATTGCTCCCACATCATCGAGGCGCTGGAGACCGGCGTGCCCTTCCAGTTCAACGGCAACGTCCGGAACCGGGGCTACATCACCAACCTGCCCCAGGACGGCACGGTGGAGGTGCCGATGTACGCCGACCGCAACGGGCTGCATCCCTTCTTTATCGGCGAGCTGCCCGCCCACCTGGCGGCGATGAACCAGAGCAACCTGACCGTCCAGGGCCTGGCGGCGCGGGCGGCCATCGCGGGCGACCCGGAGATGGCCTTCTGGGCCGTCGCCATGGACCCGCTGACCAGCGCGGTGCTGACCCTGAAGGAAATCCGGGACATGGTCATCGAGATGTTCGAGGCGGAAGCCAAGTGGCTGCCGCAGTTCGCCGGCAAGACGCTGCGCCGCGTGGACGATATCGCCATCCCCGCGGGCGTGGTGCCCGCGCCCGTGCCCGTGGACCCGGCCCTGGCCATCAACGCCCGCTTCGGCAAACTGGGCGGCTGACCGCGTCCGGGAAAACCGTCCGGTATAACCGCTTCAA